>JAGHUS010000152.1 GCA_018064685.1 Bacteroidales bacterium
GTGAGGTAGGTGGATGCTGTATGCTTCGCTTTTTCTGCCTGTTATGGTGTAATAGGGGAGGAGGTTGTCGTCGAGATGTTGGGTGAGGCAGTGGCGGATGAGGGAGATTTTTTCGTTGAGGGAATTGCTTAGTGGGTTGGTGATGGAGGCTATCTGGGCTATGCGGCGTGTGGGGTTGAGGGTTGGAGCACATTTCTCGTACAGCGTGATCAGTTCGTCGCGATAGTTGTCCATTTGTTTCAAGAAGATGCCTTCGGGATGGTGGAGGAAGAGTAGGTATATGGTTTTGCAGAGTGGGGTGAAGGGGAGTTCGAGGTTGTTGAAGTCGGTGAGTAGGATGCGAAGGTCGGCGGTGATGGTGATGTGGCTGGGTGTTTGGTATTTTAAGAGTGCTTCGCGCAGGGTGCGTAGGCTCATGCCTTTCTGTTGCAGGTAGGTGATGCGCTCGTGTATCTCGTTGATGATGCGTGCTGTTTCTGCTTCGTATTCCTGGCTCTCGTTGACACTGATTGATAGTTCGAAGTTTTGTTCTGCTACTTGCTTTATGTCTTGCCAGTTGAGGTATTGGCTCTCAATGTCCTCTGTGAGTCGGAGGAATTGTTTGATGGGTAGGTTGCATAAATAAGTGTGTGCGTTCGAATGTCCGGCTTCGGACATGTTGATGTGGGCTGTTTGCAAATAGTAGGTTATAGTTAGGGCTGCCATTGTTGATCTTTTTAGTTGTGGTGTGCAAATGTAGTGTGGATTTTTGAAATATGCAAGAAGATAGGGGATTATGTGAAACGAAAAATGGGGGCTGACTGGTTTGTCAGTCCCCATTTGTGTGGTGGTGTAATCTTTTCACAACTCGATGGCGGGTACCTCCATGACAACGCCGTCGCGACGGACGACGAGGGAGAGGTTGTCGTGCTTGCAGCGCTCGATGAGACGGGTCTGCGCCAAAAGGATGCCTTTGTCTATGCGACGGGCCATGTCTAGTTTCTCTCTTTCACTCATGACTCTGCCTCCTTTTCTTCTTTTGCGTATTTGTTCTTGAATTCGTTGTAGAGCTCGGGATTCTCGACCTGGGTGGGCTTGTCCTTCCAACCACAGGCTATCTTGCCTGAGGGACAGGTGGAGTTGTCGTAGAGGGCCCAGTAGTCGACAACGGGCTTGTAGAGCTTGAAGAGGTTGCTGAGGCCGGCTCGGTAGCGACGGTAGATGACGTCGAGGGGGATGTTGTGTCCGCCCTGGCTGACGCGCTTGGCTACACGCTTGACGGCTTGCTCGGGGGTGGTGAGGGCAAAGAAGAGAAGGGTGACGAAATAGCCGCGGCGCTGGGCCTGCTGGATGAGCTTGACATAGGAGCGGGTGGAGAGGGTGGTCTCGAAGGCGAAGGTGGTGCCTTCCTTCAGGAGGTGGATGATGCGGTCGATCATGAGACGACCGGCCTGGATGGCTACGCCTTCGGGATTGAAGGGGGAGAGGCCTGCGGCGATCTGGTCGGCATTGACGAACTCGCGGCAGTTGAGCATCTCGGGCAGTACGGTGAAGCTGGCGGTGGTCTTACCGGCTCCATTGCAGCCGGCAATGACGTAGAGGTTCATTTTCTTGTTGTCGGACATAGGATTAAAAGGGTAGTAAAAGGGTAGTAAAAAATGGGTAGTAAAAGGGTAGTAAAAAAGGGTAGTAAAAGGGTAGTAAAAAGGGGTTGTAAAAGGGTAGTAAAAGGGTAGTAAAAAGGGGTAGTAAAAGGGTCGTTAAAAAGGGTAGTAAAAGGGTAGTAATAAAAGGGTAGTAAAAGGGTAGTAAAAGGGTAGTAAAAGGGTAGTAAAAGGGTAGTAAAAAAGGGTAGTAAAAGGGTAGTAAAAGGGACGAATGTATTACTTTTTGAAAGGGGAGTTATGAGGGAGTTATGGGGAAGTTATAGTGAAGTTATAAGGAATTTATGAGAAGTTATAGGGATGTTATTACAAACTGAGAACTTTTTAACTTAAAACTCAACTATTAACTTCTAACTCTGACTTTTGACCGTTGTCAAAAGTTCAGAGCAGGTCGGGACGGAGGCGTTTGGTGCGCTCGAGGCTTTGCTGCAGTTCCCATTCCATGATCTTGGCTTCGTGGCCGGAGAGGAGGATGTCGGGGACACTGCCCCAGGAGGTGCCGTCGACGGCGATGTATTCCTTGGGACGGCTGTAGACGGGGGCCGCGAGGAGGTTGTCCTGGAAGGAGTCGGAGAGGGCGGACTGCTCGTCGCCAATGGCTCCGGGCAGGATGCGCACGATGGCGTCGGTCATGACGGCTGCGGCGAGCTCGCCTCCGGTGAGGACGTAGTCGCCGATGCTGACTTCCTTGGTGATGAGGTGCTCGCGGATGCGCCAGTCAATGCCTTTGTAGTGACCGCAGAGGATGATGATGTTCTGCTTGAGGGATAGCTCGTTGGCCATGGGCTGCGAGAACTGCTCGCCGTCGGGCGAGGTGAAGATGATCTCGTCGTAGTGGCGCTCGGACTTGAGCTGGGAGATGCAGCGGTCGATGGGCTCGCACTGCATGACCATGCCGGCGAAGCCTCCGAAGGGATAGTCGTCGACACGGCGCCAACGGTTGGTGGAGTAGTCGCGCAGGTTGTGGACGTGTATCTCCACGAGTCCTTTCTTCTGGGCACGGCCCAGAATGCTCTCCTGGGTGAAGGGGAGGACGAGCTCGGGGAGGACGGTGATGATGTCGATTCGCATGGTAGCCCCCCTCTAACTCCCCCGAGGGGGAGCACTGCCGGATGGGGGAAGGCAGTGTAGGGTTATTAGTTATTGTTGGTTTTACTTTCGAGACCATAGTTCTTCTTCTTGTCTTCCTTCTTGAGTAAGTAGGAAAGCAGAAGGGCTATGATGCCGAAAAGGGTGAAGATGCACATGGGGATGGTGTAGTCGTACTGAATCTCCTCTACGCCATTGCGTATGGTTGTGCCTTCCTGGCAGAATGATTCTAGCACTACGCCAATAATAAGAGGTATGAAGCCCAGTCCGATGTTCTGAATCCAGAATGTGAGGGCGTATGAAGAACCAAGCAACTTGAGAGGTATGATTTTGGGCATACTGGGCCACATGGCTGAGGGGACGAGCGAGAAGGCTACGCCGAGCAGAATCATGATGATGGCAGCAAACCACCAGTAGTTAAGGATGGGAAGGGCGAAAAGTATGTGCACCAAGATGAGAAGGGCTGAGCCAATCATCATGATGGTGGCACCCTTGCCATACTTGTCGTAGATGCGACCGAAGATGGGGGTCATGAGAAGGTTGCCGAAGGGAATGAGCATGACGAGAAGTCCTGCCAGTGGCATCTTGAATTCGCTGCCAAAAGCTGTGAACTCAACCTCCTGGATGACGTTGTATTTGTTGATCATCAGTGAGGTGGCGTATTTCATAAATGGAAATACGGCAGAGTAGAAGCAAAGGCAGAGGAGGGCAATAAGCCAGAAGCCTTTGTTGGTGACGATATGCCTCAGGTCGCTTATCTTGAACTGATCGTCGGAGGATGCTTCCTGGGCAGGCATCTGCTTGTCGAGCTTCTTGTCCATGACGCAGAACACCATGAAGGCAAGGAAACCGATGGTGAGCAGTATGAAGGACAGGAGGAGGGGGGTAGAGACATTGAAACTCTTGGCCAGGCCGGGGCTGACTAGGAATGCCAAGGCTGTGCCCAGACGTGCTACTGCCACCTGGACCCCCATGGCCATGGCGAGTTCGTGGCCGGTGAACCATCTGACAATCACCTTGCTGATTACGATACCGCTGTTCTCGCATCCTACGGCGAAGACAGCATATCCGAGGCAGGCAACAAGGACTTGTGCGTTGAGTCCCAGCATGATAATGTCTCCTCCAGGCTCGATGTATTCTACGGCATAATACTTAATACCGGCTCCGGCCACCATGAAGAGGCATGAGACGAGTCCGGTGAAGCGTACTCCCATCTTATCGAGGATGATGCCACCGAAGATGAGCATAAAAAAGAATACGTTGAACCACATGTAGGACCAGTTGAAGGATCCGAAGTCGCCTGCACTCCAGCCCATACCTCCGTTCTCGATTGACACGCCGAGCATGTCCATAAGGGGGGAGATGGCGTCGGTAAGGAAATATCCCCACATCATAGTGAAGGATACGATAAACAGTGCTAGCCAACGTGCTGCTTTGTTATCGCTTAGTAAGTTTTGAAGCTGTTTTGTCATTGTATAGAATATATATTGTTATTAGAACATTAATTGTATCAAATAGGATTTGTTCGTTTGTGAATCTGATAACACGAAATCCAAGACGTTCAATTTTTGAGGGAGTTAGAGGGGGCGAGCCATTTATCCAGCCAACGGAAGAAGGTGCGCTGCCAGAGGATGCCGTTCTGGGGCTTGAGGACCCAGTGGTTCTCGTCGGGATAGAGAAGGAGCTGGGCGGGGATGCCGCGCAGACGGGCTGCATTGAAGGCGCTCTGGCCCTGGCTGCTGAGGATGCGATAGTCCTTGTCGCCGTGGATGCAGAGGATGGGGGTGTCCCAGCGGTCGACGTAGAGGTGTGGACTCTCCTTGAAGGGGTTGTGCTTGCCCTTGGGGGTGACATCTACCTCTTTGAGACGTAAGTTGTCGGGGGCTGTGATGCCACGATGCCAGGGAGCTGCCTGGAGATCCCAGTTGGCAAACCACATCTCTTCGGTCTCGACATACTGCTGCTGTGTGTTGAAGATGCCGTCGTGGGCTATGAAGGCCTTGAAGCGCTTGTCGTGGTTGCCGGCCAGCCAGTATACGCTGTAGCCGCCAAATGAGGCACCTACGCAACCGAGACGCTCGGCATCGACGTAGGGTTCCTGCTTGATGTCGTCGATGGCAGAGAGGTAGTCCTGCATGCACTGCCCGCTGTAGTCACCGCTGATCTGCTCGAGCCACTCCTTGCCGAAGCCGGGGAGGCCGCGACGGTTGGGGGCTATGATGATGTAGTCGTGTGCTGCCATAATCTGGAAGTTCCAGCGATACGACCAGAACTGACTGACGGGACTCTGCGGACCGCCCTCGCAGAAGAGCAAGGCGGGATATTTCTTCGAGGGGTCGAAGTGGCTGGGGTAGATGACCCAGCACAGCTCCTCCTTGCCGTCGGTGGTCTTGACCCATCGCTCCTCGACCTTGCCGAAGCTGAGTTGTGAGAGCAGGTGGTCGTTCTCGTGGGTGATCTGTGTCACCTGGGTGGGCTTTTTCTTGTTGGGGGTGACGAGGTAGAGGTCGGCAGGAGAGGAGATGCTATGACGCTCGGCGATGAGTGAGCGGCCGTCGGGCATGAGCTGGAGCGAGCCGTAGTCGTAGTCGCCGGTGGTGAGGGTCTTGACCTCGCCCTTGAGGTTGGTTTGGTACATCATCTGGCGTGCGTGCCATACCCCGAGGAAGTAGAGGGTGTTGTTGTCGGGTGCCCAGCAGAAGGCTTCGACACCGGAATCGAAGGATTCGGTGACGTACTGCTTCTGGCCTGTGGCAAGGTTGAGCACGCAGAGGCGGTTGCGGTCGGATTCATAGCCGTCGCGCTCCATGCTCTGCCAGGCTATCATGGTGCCATCGGGCGAGAAGGCAGGATTGGTGTCGTAGCCGGCGTTGATGTCTATGCCGGATTTGTTCTTGCTCTGCCTTTCGAGCGACTTGGTGGCGTCGTATGCTGGCTCGACATAGTCCTGTGGCTTGCACAGGTTGCGTGTCTGACCTGTCTCTACATTATATAAATATATATCGCTGTCGGTAGAGATGGCGTATGCCACACCGGTCTTCTTGCGCGAGGTGTAGGCTATCTGCTTGCTGTCGGGGCTCCAGCAGAATTGCTCGCTGCCGCCGAAGGGCAGCATGGGGCACTCGTAGGGTTCGCCCTGGAGGATGTCCTGGGCTGCACCTACCTTATGGCCGTCGAAGGGGGCGAGGAAGATGTGCGGGATGACGGTGACGTACTGGTCCCAGTGCTTGTAGTTCATGTCGTCGATGACCATGCCGCTGGCCAGTGGGAGGTCTTGCTCCTTGGGTTGGATGCTGGTGGTCTGAGGTACCTCGCGTATGAGGATGACGTGGGTCTCGTCGGGCGAGAACTTGAAGCCGCCGATGGGGTCGCCGTCGGTGAGCTGCTGGCGGTTGGTGCCGTCGGGGTTCATGCTCCAGAGCTGTCCGCCTGAGACGAAGGCGATGCGCTTGCCGCCTGAGATGAAGGCTGGTTCGCTCTCGCTTTGTGCGCTGGTGGTAAGGAGCTGCTGGTTGGTGCCGTCGATGTTACAGCGGTAGATGACGGTGTGGCTTTTGTTCTGCTCTACGCTGTAGTAGCTGACGGTGTAGATGAGTGTCTTGCCGTCGGGGCTGGGCTGGTAGGCTCCGATGCGGCCCATAGCCCAGAGGGCTTCGGGTGTCATGCGGTCGGAGGTGAGCTTTATCTCGTGCCTGCCAATGGGCTCGGCTGCCTGCGTGGTGGTGGCTGCGGTGGCTGCTATGGCGGTGGCAAGTGTCATGGTTGTGAGGATGTTCACTGTTTTGTTAAAATTAAGAATTAAGAGAGAAGAATTAAGAATTGACACTCTTCCACCTTCGGCATCTCCCCCGAGGGGGAGAGGGCTGGCGCGGTGACTTTTCTAATTATGAATTAAGAATTAAGAGAGAAGAATTAAGAATTGACACTCTTCTACCTTCGGTCTCCCCCGAGGGGGAGAGGGCTGGCGCGGTGACTTTTCTAATTATGAATTAAGAATTAAGAGAGAAGAATTAAGAATTGACCCTCTTCTGCCTTCGGCATCTCCCCCGAGGGGGAGAGGGCTGCGCGATACGTTATCTTTTTCTCTGCTGTCCTTGCATCTGGCGCATCATCTCTTGCTGCTTCTGCATGGCTTCGAGACGGGCTGCCATGCCTGAGAGCTTCTTGGGGTCGTTCTTGTGTGCCTCGCGATAGGCTTCGAGCTGGGCAAGGAGCTTCTTGTCGTCGGTGGTCTTACGCAGGAACCACATGATGAGGATGCTGGTGAGGCCTGAGAGGAAGTAGTAGTAGCAGAGACCGCTGGAGTAGTCGTTGAACATGAAGAAGAACATGACGGGCATGGCGTACATCATGTAGCGCATCATCTTCATCTGGCCTTGCTGCTCGCTGCTCATCTGGTTGTTCTGCTGACGCATGCTGATGATGGTGTTGATGATGTTGGTGACACAGAACAGGAGGCAGAAGATGCTGAGGTGGTCGCCCAAGAGGGGTATGTCGGTGCCCCAGTTGATGAGTTCGTCGTATGACGAGAGGTCGTCGGCCCAGAGGAAGCTCTGGCCACGCAGCTGTATGGCGTTGGGCACGAAGTTGAAGAGGGCGATGAAGATGGGCATCTGGATGAGCATGGGAAGACAGCCACCCATGGGGCTGACGCCGTATTCCTTGTAGAGTCCCATCATCTCCTGCTGCTTCTTCATGGCATCCTCCTTGTTGGGGTATTTCTGGTTGAGGGCATCAACCTTGGGCTTGAGGACGCGCATGCGGGCACTGCTCATGAAGCTCTTCTTGGTGGCGGGATAGACGATGACCTTGACGAGGATGGTGAGCAGCAGCAGCACGATGCCCATGGGGAGACCCCAGCTGGTGAGCCACTCGAAGACGTAGAGGATGAAGAATCGGTTGATCCACTTGACAAGGGGCCATCCGAAGTATATGAGGTCCTCGAGTTCGAGGTCTTTCTTGCTGGTGGAGAGGGCGTTGTGGTCCTGCAGCGTGTGGAAGTCGTTGGGACCGGTGTAGAGCTGCATGGTGGTGACGTCCTTGCCAGTGGGGTCGAACTTGGTCTGCATGTAGGCTGAGTAGGTCTTGAGCACCTGTGACTCGACAGCCTGGGGCTCGCTCTTGAGGGTGTAGTGGGTGAAGTCGTTCTGACCCACGAGTACGCAGCTGAAGAACTGGTCCTTGAAGGCTACCCAGTCGAGTGCGGGATCGTCGTCCTCCTGTACCTTTTCGTCGGTAGATGTCTGTGAGAGGTTGTCGGTGTCGTCATCCTTCTCCTTGTAGGTGAGGGTTGCGTAGCGGCTCTCGAACTTGTAGCCCTTCTCTTGCTGGAGGCATGAGTCCTGCCAATCGATGTAGAGCGACTTGTCGCTGCTAGAGAGGTACTGTGCCATGTTGCTGGCCTTGACGGTGAAGGTCGTCATGTAGCTGTCGGGATGCAGACGGTAGGTGATGTCGAGTGTGTGTGTGTTGTCGGCATCGGCATAGAGACGCATGGTGACGGTAGAGTCGGTCTGGTCGACGGGTGTGAAATAGAGGTCGGAGAGCATGATGCGCTCGTTCTTGGCGTTGCGCAGCTCGAGTGCCATCTGGCTCTTGCTGAGCAGCTTGACATCGTTCTGCTTGAAGTCCTTGTAGCCGTTAAGCATCTTGACACTGGCGGGTGTTCCGCCCTGTGTGTTGATGGTGACCTCTACGTTCTTGTTCTTGATGGTGACGGTCTTGGCTGCCGCACTGTCGGGTGTGAGATGGCTGAAGAATAGGGTGGTGCTGTCCTTGGCAGCGGCAGCCTTCATGTCGGCCAGTTGCTGCTTCTTGAGCACAGCGTTGATGGAATCAGCGTCGTGCTGGGCCTTGGCCTTCTGCTCGGCCTCTACTCTTGCTTTCTCTTGGGCTTGGAGTTGCTCCTCCGAAGGTTTGTTCAGAAACCAGAATGCCACGAGTACGACTCCGATCAATGAAAAACCGATGATTTTGTTTTTATCCATAATTGTATTGTTATTTGTTTCTTTGAAATGATTTAGTCGTTTGGCTGACTAGTTGTTTAGTCGTTTGGGGAGGTTTGATCAGCCTGTTCATTAGCTTGATGTAACTTCTCCTGTGCACAATTATCGCGCAAAGATACGAAAAAAGATGGATTTTCGGCCCTCTTTAACGATTATTTTCATTTTTTCAACTTTCAATTCTCTTTTTTCTTTGTACCTTTGTGCCAAAATAGATTCGTTTATGAGAAAGATAATCTGTTTCATACTGCTTGCACTGGCGGCTTCGTCTTATGCGCAGAGCGTCAGTTCGCGGCGTTTGCTGGGTGCGGCTGTGGTGCGTCGTCAGGCGTCTGACTCGCTGGCTGTTCATGGCAGATTGTATGCTGATTCATTGCAGATGTTGTTCTCGCGATTCCAAGGTGTGGCTGCTGATTCGGCCAGGCAGAATCCGATGCTGGTGACCAATCCGTATTACTTCCCTTTGCTTTCTGCGGGAACACTCTATAACCGCCCTTTGCAGCAAGTGTTGGGCATTGATTGGGTTCCGCAGGGACAAGATGCTGCGGGCATGGGAACGGGTGTTGGGACCAAGGACAGGAATCTGACTACGCTGCATAGCCTGAATGACTTTCTGGCCAGGATGTATGCCACACGTCCCTATCTGTTTGTGCAGACTCAGCAGCAGATGATGGAAGAGGGGGCATTGGTGACGGATATCGTTACGCCCATACAGACTGAGAATAAGCTGGTGGAACAGATACAGCTGGCTGACATTGAGCATGATGTTACGGATGCCATTGTGGCCATAACACGCAGACCTAACTTCTGGACGTTGAGGGGGAGTGCCTCACTGCAGTTCACACAGTCGTATTTCAGCGACAACTGGTTTCAGGGGGGCGACAATAACTACTCGGCCTTGTCGCTGTTCACGCTGGAGGCTAACTTCGACAACAAGCAGAAGCTGCAGTGGGAGAACAAGCTGGAGGCGCAGCTGGGATTCCAAACCACCAAGGGTGACACGTGCCACTCGCTGAAGGTGACCAGCAACCTGCTGCGCCTGACCTCGAAGGTGGGATACAGAGCCTTTAAGAACTGGTACTATACGGCTCGCTTCCAGGGTAACACGCAGGTGTATCCTAACTACAACACCAACTCGTATAAGGTGACGACCGATTTTGCCTCGCCTCTCTACCTGGCGTTGTCTCTGGGTATGGACTTCAAATGGAAGCTGAAGCGTTTTGAGGGGTCGTTGTATATGGCTCCGATAGAGGTCAACGCCCGTTATGTGGACCGTAAGGAGTTGCGATCGCGATACAACGATAATGCCGACCAGGCCACGAAGTGGACGTGGGGTCCTAACGTGGTGGTGAACTATAAGTGGAAGATTATTGACAACATTGAGTGGCAGGGACGTCTGTATTGGTTTACTAACTTCCACTATACCAATATGGAGTGGGAGAATACGTTTACCTTCAATGTGAATAAGTATCTGAACTGTAAATTGTTTGTCTATCCCAAGTATATCGACGACAAGAAGTATGGCAAGGCTAAGGGTGATCCGGAGCGTGGATACTGGATGTTCAAGGAGTGGCTTAGCCTGGGTGTGAGTTATAATTGGTGAAAGAATTCTACCATGCCAGTGATGGGACGGGCCAGTGTCTGTCCCATTTTCATACCTTCCTGCATAACGGCCTCTTGCAGTTCGGCTGCAAAGGTGGCGGTAATGCCTCCCACAAAGTGTATGGGGAGGTCGGGACGGTTGTAGTTGCGTATGTTGCGCTGCAGGAACCGGCGGAACTCGTCGATGATAAGGGCGTGGACTGCCTGGTTGTCGCGATGGCGGTCGAGGAAGGGTGTGAGTGATGCCAGGAACATGTTGGGTTGTGGCTGGCGATATACGCGGTTGATGACCTCGGACTGCGAGAGTTCCGTCTCGTTGTAGAAAACCTGCTGAATGTCGGCTGGCAACTGCTTCTTCAGTATGTCGCCCACCAGACGTTTTCCCAACGATGCGCCGCTGCCCTCGTCGCCCAGAATGAATCCCAATGCTGGTGTCTGTGCCACGATACGGGTGCCGTCGAAGTGGCATGAGTTGCTGCCAGTACCCAGTATGCAGGCTATGCCCTCGTTATGTCCACACAGTGCCAAGGCAGCTCCCAGCATATCGCTCTCAACCAGGATGGTGGCGTTGGGATAGACTTGCTGCAAGAGGTTCTTGACGGTGTCGGAGTAGGGAGAGATGCAGCCCGAACCGTAGAAGAAGACTCGTTGGACATCCCCGGGCTGGAATGAGGTAGAGGTCGTCTGCTGATGGACTTGGCAGAGTCCTTCTCTGCCGCGTTCAATGGCATTCATGATGACATCCTCTTTGTCACGTATGGGGTTGATGCCCAGTGAATTGGTGAGAATATGCTGTGACTGTGGTGTGGTGGGTGTGAAGCATGCCCAGGTGGTCTTGGTGCTTCCGCTGTCGGCTATAATAGTCATGGGAGTGTTGTATGGTCTATTGATCGTCGTTCTGCACGTATTTCTGTCGTTCTGTCGGCAGTCCGTTTCTTACTGCCTCGTAGGCAGCCTCGAGTGTCTTCAGTTCAAACTCCTTGCCTTTGCCTTGAGGGGTGATGGGCTTGTGGAACTTGATGCTGAGTGGATGCCAATGTATGAGAGGTACTTTGGCTGTGCGTGGCAGTACGTCGAAGGGACCGTTGATGGTGATGGGCACGACGGGCAGTTGCAGTTCGTCGGCCAGTTGGAAGGCACCTTTCTTGAAGTAGCCCATACAGCCGCTGAAGGTGCGTGAACCTTCGGGGAAGACTACGACGGAGACGCCTCCCTTGAGAATCTCGCGTGCCTTGTCGTAGGTGCGCTTTATAGCCTTTGGTCCGCTCTTGTCGACGAATATCTGTCCTCCGCTCTCGCATGCCTTGCCTACCAGAGGTATCTTGCGCAACGATTTCTTCATCATCCAGCGGAAGGTATTACCAAGAAAGGCATAGATGAGGAAGATGTCGAAATAGCCTTGGTGGTTGGCCACGAAGACGTAGCTTGTCTGCTCGTCTACGTTCTCCTGCCCCTCGATGTGCACGGGCAGAAGCAATATGCGTATGATGAGCCACGACCATATCTTGGCAGGCCAGAATGCCCAGAAACGGGCAAAGCCAAGGGCTGAGCCCACGATGGTGGCTGTGGCCGTGATGATGGTGGCCAACAGCAGTATCGGCAGGGCGAAGAGAATCTGGTAGATGTAATATAGGTATTTCAATGTTAATTCATAATTTATAATTCATAATTCATAATCCGATCCCCTTCTGCCTACGGCATCTCCCCTGAGTGAGAAGGCAGGCGCTTGGACGGTGTTGGCCTTTTATGGCTCGGTGACGTCGTCCTTGTTGATCTGTTCGATATATCCGAGTACCTCGTCTCGTCCCTGTTTTGACTCGGAGGATGTGACGAAATAAGGTGGGAGCTCCTCCCAGTCTTGCAGAAGGTGCTTGAGGTATGCCTGTACGTTGCTCTTCACCTTGCCGTTGCTGAGTTTGTCGGCCTTGGTGAAGATGAGGCTGAATGGTATGCCGTTCTGGCCCAGGAACTCGATGAAGTCGAGGTCGATGCGCTGTGGCTCGTGGCGGACATCAATCAGTACGAAGAGGTTGAGCATCTGCTCACGTTTCAGCACATAGTTCGTGATCATGTGCTTCAGGTTGTCTTGCTCCTTCTTGCCACGCTTGGCGTATCCGTAGCCGGGAAGGTCGACCAGATACCACTCCTTGTTGATGAGGAAGTGGTTGATGAGCAGTGTCTTGCCGGGCATGGCAGAGGTCTTGGCCAGTTTGTTGTAGCCTGTCAGCATGTTTATGAGGCTGGATTTGCCTACATTACTGCGCCCTATGAAGGCGTATTCAGGCTGCTGGGTCTGAGGGCATTTCTCGACAGTCGGGCTGCTGATGACAAATTCTGCGCTTTTGATGTCCATTTTCTTTGTGTCTTTTTGCAAAGATAGTGTTTTTTTTGTTTTCATTGGCTGCAAAATGAAAATTATTTCCTATCTTTGTGTCGAAAATGTTCAGATGACCTGTTATTTTGCGCGTTAAAGAAGAATAAGCGAATCTATGTTCACTTCGTTTGCCCTTTTACTACCGTTTTGTATATGTGTGCTTAGTGCCCTTGTCTTTATGTTCAAGCGGCACAAGTATGCGTCCCAGCAGTTCGTGCTTGTTATCAATATATTGTGTTCGGCTTACTATTTCGCCGACACGATGTTGCTGGGCGATAGTATCTCGGGTGTTTTTGCTATCATCGGCAGTGTGGTGTGCCAGTTTGTTGGGCCCATGATCCTTCCTCTTTATCTTCTTATGACGCGCAGCATGATGCGCAGCAATTATTATTCCTGGACAACGGGCTTCTGGTTTACTCCTCCCGTCATGTTGGGTTCGGCTAGCCTTCTGCTTTTCACGTTGATGGGAAACCAGGCCGGCGAATATGCTTTGCAGTTTCATTCGTGCTCACCTCTTCCATCCGTCTATGCCGATAGCAACATCCACCAGATGCATTATCTTTTTGCCCACAATATCTTTCTGCTTGTGATGCTACTGGAGATAGTCTATTCGGTTGGATATTATATATATATGATGGTGCATTCGGGCTATAGGATGCGTGCCATTGTCAAGCTGTTGCGCACTGGGGGCAATGTGCCAATCGTCAACCTTTTGTATCCGGCTTTGATAGTGCTTCTTCTGCTTGCCGGCGCACGACTCCTTTTGGGCCGAATCATTGCTCCTGACTATCTTGTTGCGGTGACGGCTGTCTTCAACCTGTTCATCTCGCTTGTTCTTATCGTCATCAATTACTTCACTCTTTATGCCAACCGTTCGCCTGTGACGCTGCGTACGCTGCGTTCGCCTCTCTCGTCGGCCGATAGCAACAAGCACTATCATTATGGTGCAGAGAAAGAGAATGCTGAGACACCCATCGAGGGCATGAGTGCCTTGTCGTATGCCGAACTGGTGGATGGCTTCCGTGCCTTGGTGATGGTGGAGCGTGTATACTTGGAGGCGTCTGTCACTATCGAGGATGTTGCCGTTCGTCTGCATAGCAACCGCACCTACATCTCGTGCCTGGTGAGCAAGGAGTTTGGCATGAGTTTCCGTGACTATCTGGGCTCGCTCCGAGTGGAGCATGCACAGAAATACATGAAATCGCATCCTGCTGCTACGCAAGACGAGGTGGCGCAGGCGTCGGGTTTTAGCAGTGCTTCGACGTTTAATAAGAAGTTCCGTCAGGTGGTGGGAGTTTCACCACGACAATGGATGGTGAATAACTAGGTGAGGTTGTGCGGTTGTGTGGTTATGCGGTTTTTCGGTTAGTGAAAAGTGAATAATACTTAATCTTTTTAATACTTAAATTGGTTGATTGCTGCATACTTTATCCAACGTATTATTTAATTATTGGCATTAGGTATTATTCACTATTCACTAAAATAATGAGTTTTTGAGGCTGTCAGTTGATATACTTTCGAATGTCTTTTGTGGCGATGCCTCGACGTTGGGCATAATCTACTATTTGATCTTCAGCTATTTTCCCTACGCTGAAGTGTTTTGTTGCGGGATGTGAAAGCATCAGTCCGCTGGTGCTGGCGTGCGGTCTCATTGCTCCATTCTCGGTGAGCGTGACGCCAATGGATGTGAAGTCTAATAGTTTGTCGAGTAGGAAATTAAAACTTTGGTCAGGTAGGGATGGATAGCCTACGGCGGGTCGTTTTCCTTGATATTTTTCGGCAAAGAGTTCGTCGACGGTAAGCTGCTCGTTCGGAGCATAGCCCCATAGTTGTCGGCGTACCATCTCGTGTGTCTTCTCGGCAGTGGCCTCGGCCAGGCGGTCGGCCAGTGTCTGGTGTAGCATGTGCTGGTATTCGTCATCAGCCATTTGTTCCTCCATGCCTTGGTCGGTGGTGCATACAAAGCATCCTATGGTGTCTTGCTTTGGACTGACAAAGTCGCTCAGACACCAGCAGATGCCATCCTCGTCGGGCTGCTGCTGTCGCAAAAGGGGTAGGCGTACTCCGTTGCTCAGGACGATGTCGTCACCCTCGGAATGTCCTTCTGACAGGAGAATACAAGCATGGGTGTGGAATACGCCGTCGAGTGTGTTGAGCAGGTGTTGTGCCTCGTCGAAGAGCTTGATGGCTTCTTGCGCGCGCGCACGTTCCTTTATTTTAAATGAGTAGAGCCAATTGTTGCGGCAAGCACTACAGCCATGCACCTTGGCTATGCTGCCAAGATGTGCGGGAAAGCCCCATGAATGGAAGAAATAGAGCCAATTGATGTAGGGCGCCACTTCGTGAAGGGAGAAGGTGTATTGTATCAGTTCATAGTTCATGGTTCATAGTTGGCTGGCGTTTGGGTAACTATGGTTCATAGTTCTACCTCCTTTTGCCTACGGCATCTACCGCGGGGGGTAAGGTTGGCGCGGTGAGAGTTTCTAATTCCTAATTCTCAATTCTCAATTCTCAATTCCTAATTCCTAATTCCTAATTCCTCATTTTAGCAGAAGCGTAGTGCTTCGCCACGAACGTTGTCGTTCACCGTGACTCCGTCATACACCTGCAGGCCATTGCACCATGTGCTGGCCACCTTCCAACTTAATGTCTCGCCAGTGAGAGGCGACCATCCGCACTTGCTCAGGATGCAAGCTTCGCTGACCTTCCAATCCTGCTTTTTCAGGAGGACGAGGTCGGCCTTGTAGCCTTCGCGGATGAATCCGCGCTTCTCGATGTGGAAGAGAAGAGCTGGGTTGTGACACATCAGTTCGACGAGCCGAGTGCGTGGCAGTATTCCTTCGTCGGACATCGTCAGCATCAATGGCAGCGAGAACTGCATCATGGGCATTCCCGAGACAGCTTTGGCTGCGCCTCCCAGCTTTTCGCTGAGGAGGTGAGGTGCATGGTCGGTGCCGATGACGTCGACGAGTCCGTTGTTCAGTGCCTGGCGCAGTGCTTGCCGGTCGGCATCGCTCTTGATGGATGGGTTGCACTTGATGAGGCTACCCAAGCGCTTGTAGTCATTGGCTGTATAGTATAGATGCTGAGGGCATACCTCGGCTGTAATGTTCTTGCTGCCAATTGCTTCAGTCGAAAGCAGGGACAACTCCTTGGCTGTGGTGATGTGTGCCAAGTGCAGTCGGGCTCCCGTCTTTCGGGCCATGCTGACAGCCAATGCCGAAGACATGTAGCATGCCTCGTCATCTCTGATCCATGCATGCCATTCTGTTGAAGGATCGTCGCCATGTTGCTTTTTGGCTTCCGCCATACGGGTGTTGATGCGCTGTGTGTCTTCGCAATGAGTCATGATGAGGGTAGGGCACTCGCTGAAGATCTTACAGAGCGGTTCCTCCTGGTCAACCAGCATTCCTCCCGTGCTGCTACCCATAAATAGTTTCAGGGCGGGGATGCGTGTGGGGTCAATCTTTCTTATCTCGTCGAGATTGTCGTTGGTAGCTCCAAGATAGACGGCATAGTTCACGCGCGATGTCTCTGCGGCATGCTGCATCTTCTGCTGCCAAAGCTCGATGGTGGTGGTTTGTGGCATGACGTTGGGCATGTCCATCACGCTTGTCACTCCACCTGCAGCCGCAGCGCGTGTCTCACTTTGCATGTCGGCCTTGTGGGTGAGGCCAGGATCACGCATGTGCACGTGGTCGTCAATGACGCCCGGCATCAACAGCAAGCCGGTGGCGTCGATGGAGCTATCGGCCATGATATCCTTTGGTACATCATCGGTGAAGACCTTGGCAATGAGGTCGTTTTCAATTAAAACAGAGGCACAGAATTCTGTGCCTTCGTTAACTATTGTCGCGTTCTTGATAAGTGTTCGCATAGCCCTTCTGTGTCTTGTCTTGTTTGTTTTCTGTCTATTTGCTGTTCTTCTTCGGATACTTCTTGAACCAGCCGTCCCAACGCAAGCGCATCACGCCGAATACAGCTTCGCTGAAAATACCTCCGCTCATCTTGCTGGTGCCCAACTCGCGGTTGACGAAGATGACGGGTACCTCCTTGATTTTGAATCCACACTTGTGGGCCGTGAACTTCATCTCGATCTGGAACGCGTAGCCCTTGAAGCGTACCTTGTCCAGTTCGATGGTCTCCAACACCTGGCGACGGTAGCACTTGAATCCGGCAGTGGTATCATGCACCTTGAAGCCTGTGACAATGCGCACGTATTTCGATGCAAAGTACGACATCAGGACGCGTCCCATGGGCCAGTTCACCACATTCACACCGCTCACATATCGGCTGCCGATAGCCACGTCATTGCCTTCGTCATGGCATGCAGCATAAAGGCGAGGCAGATCGTTGGGGTTGTGGCTGAAGTCGGCATCCATCTCGAAGATGTAGTCATACTTCTGCTCGATAGCCCATTTGAAGCCGGTTATATAAGCCGTGCCGAGTCCCAGCTTTCCACTTCTTTCGATGATGAAGAGCCGGTCCTTCAGTTCTTCTTTCTGCATCAGGTCCTTGACGATGGCGGCTGTGCCGTCGGGACTTCCGTCGTCGATGATGAGCACGTTGAACTGATGCTCGTAGGTTTGTGTGGCTTCCTTGGGATTGGTAGCACTGCTGTTTCGTCCTTCTTTCAGTCCCGTAACTGCACGAATGATGCTCTCGATGTTCTCTTTTTCGTTGTAGGTGGGAATGATAACTATGCTGTCGCTTTTCACAAAAATTATTGTTAAAAGGGTTATACGTAATTGATGATTATGCTTGTCTTGCTTCCTCTATGTATTGCAGGTTTGCCTTCTTTTGTTTCGGGGGGGATGAGTCTGCGGGGTGATTCCGATGGCTCATGTGTTGCTTTCCTTTTTTATGTCGTTGTCTCTGAATTGTATGAGTTCCTGCACGATTTCCTCGTTGTCGTCGCTGATGGAGAGGATGAGGTTCTTGTATCTGCCCCGTCGTTGCATGTCTTCGATAAAAGGATATACAGGCACGTCCTCGGTCCAGAATTTCTTGCCTAGGAAGCACATCGGCGATGCGTAGCCAAAGCTGAGGTAGTGGTTCTGCACGGCATCCTGGAATATCTCCTGTAGCGTGCCGGCGCTGCCAGGTGTGTAGATGATGCCTCCGAAGGCCAAGGTCAAGATGCCGTCCTCGCGAATGCTGTTGTCAAAGTATTTGGCGATGCACATGGCCAGAGGTGTGGAAGGCTCGTGCCCGTACAGCCAAGTGGGTATGCCTATGCTCAGGTAGTCTTTCTGCGGATACTTGTCTACCACCTGCATGGCGGTGTCGAGCCAAAGCTCGTCCTTGAAGTCAGGTGCGGTGCGCAGTGTGTTCAAGGCATCCATGAACTCCTCCTCTGTTCGCCCTGCCATCCATGCTCCCAGGTGTGTTGCCTCCATCGCACCAGGTCCGCCTCCGCTTATCATGATGCTGCCCAATTCGGTGAGTCGCTTGCTGATGCGTGCCACCTGCTCGAACTGAGGTTCGGTGCGTAGCAATCCGTGCCCGCCCATCACGCCAACCACCTGTTTCTCCTTGAAAAAACTCAAAAGGTAATGCAAGGCCGAGCTGATGCTGTGGTCGTGCAGACTGCGGGCTAATGTCTCCTTGATGTTGACAGTCTGCTTGCCTTCCTCCAGATAGTGCTTGTACACAATTCCGTCGTAGCAGTTCTTGTAACTCTCGGGATGTCCTAGCTTGTAGCCTTCGTAAAGGCTTGCGGCCGTGTAGAGCTTGCTGCGAAACGGGTCGAAGACAGTGGACATTTTGGGAAAGACCAGGCTGTCGGTGATGTGACGCTTGAACCCCTTGGGCAGAGTGCATCCCAAAAAGATGCAATCCACGTACTTGTGCTGCATGGCAAGCTCTGTCTCGGCCGTAAGATTCACGTCCTTGAAGGCATGACGCGATATGACCTTTTCGTCCGAGTGAAGCACTTGGGCCAGTTGCCAGTCATCATTTACTTCATGGTAATTCTGTCTCATATTGCAAAATTAGGCATTTTTTTGTAATTATGCTGCTCTGTATGCATTTTTTTTTCTATATTTGCCCTTGATTTTTATTCCTTATACCCGATGAAACGTATTCTAACTCTTCTATCATGTGTTTTTGCCGTTCTTGTACTGGCTTCATGCAAGCATGGCAAAGAGGGAGGCAATGCCGTCGCGCTGGAGCGAAATGACGGGCGTGAAATTATGTTTGTGGAGCCTGTGGGGCGTCAGCATACAGCCGTCGATTCGCTAATGTTCGAGCTGGACGAACTGATGCAGCAGTATGCTGCCATCCTGAGCCGGAGCGAGCAGGGTGAAGCTGTTGATGCACATCTGATGGCCATTCAAGCGCGTGTGGCCGATTTCGGACTGAAGCTGGAAATGAAGATGCATGACATGAGTTCGGAGGATATAGACCGATTTTATAAATACTATGACGAATGCATTGAAAGGATGGGGATGGTTCCTCCCTCTGCGGAGGCAGACACCACGGCATTCTGAACTTGACGATATTCAATCTACTTAACCAAATCAAATTTCAAGTTTCGCATGTATAAGGGCTTTAAGGAGTTAAAAGACAAATGTCCTGCTCCTTGAGGATGCGATGTGCGCCCCTGTATATCTGTCGTCGACTTTTGACTCCCGTCAAGAAGTAACTCCCTAATAGTGAAGCTTGCGAAACTATAATCAAATAACTAGCTCATCAAGATGAATCGTTTCTTTACGTTTTTTCTGCTTGCATCGTGCATGGCGCAGGCAGAGGCAGCCGAATATAAGTTCAGGCTGAAAAACCAGCTAGGGCATCATCGCACCGAGGTGGTGGAGGTGAACGTGCCCAAGGATGTTAATGCCTCCCAATGCGTCTTGCTTGCCGATGACGGCAGTCCTGTAGCATTTGAGCTGCTGGGCGATACGGCCATTCGTTTTCAAGCCTCGATAAACAAGGCTTCCACCCAAGGCTATACGTTGAGCGAAGGTTCGGGACAGCGTCCCACAAAGCTGACGTATGCAGCCGTCATGCAGTCCAGTTCGCGTTCGGACATCGCATGGGAGAATGACCGATGTGCCTATCGTATGTATTCGTCCGTCCTGTTGTCAAGCGAACCTAATACGGGCAATGGTGTAGACCTTTGGGTTAAGAAGAAGCCTACGCCCGTCATCACCCAGATGTACTCTCTTTCTAACTATCATAACGAGAGTGAATATGGTGTGGATGCCTTCAGTGTGAACGGAAAGAGACTGGGTGTGGGTGGTGTAAGCCATGTGGTGAATGGAAAGCTTGTCATTCACAATCCACACAACAAATGTGAGGTGCTGGAGAATGGTGCTTTGCACAGTGCATTCAAATTGACGTATAATAATCTTGATGTGAACGGTGTGAAATACACCAAGACATTGCTGGTAGAGACTCGTGCTGGCAGTCTGCTGAACAAGGCTACAGTGTGCTACACCCCCGTGGCAGGTGGCAGCGCAGCACCTTTCAAACTGGCAGTGGCATTGTACCAGCATACCGATATGAGCAGTGTGAAGCCTGAAGGCGTAGCGTATACCGATGTGCCTGGCGTGATAGGTTGGGCTGAAAGGCAGAGCGAGGGGTCGGTGACAAGCACCGGTGCACGTTTCTATCAAGGTGCTTGTATGCTGGACGCCGATAGCAAAACCGAGGTTATAGACCATCATCTATGTCTGACAACAGACTATATGCCCGGCACCTATCTTACTTATTATTTTGGAGGAGGGTGGAGTGTCTTCCCCGAGGGCGACTTCGCATGCGACGAGGATTGGTTTGATGCTCTCGACAACTTCTCAGACGAGATTCATCATCCCGTTGCTGAGACTTCATGGAATGGTGATCTGCCACTGAAGGACGACGTGAGAGGCATATTGGATATGGCTAACCTGCATTGGCAGACCACTCATCCCACTCACGGCGACCATTTCTGGAATCGTGCTGTATATCATACTGGCAATATGGCTGCTTATGAGGTTACTCACGACCAGGGCTACCTTGACTACTCGCTGGCATGGGCCGAGCACAATAAGTATTGGGGTCAGACTGGTACCGACAAGTCAAGATGGAAGTACACCTATGGTGAGTCGGCCGACTACGTGCTGTTTGGCGACAACCAGATTTGCTTCCAAGTCTATGCCGACCTGTATAAACTGCTGGGCGGAGAAGAGAAGATTGCCCGAGCCCGCGAGGTGATAGAGTACCAGATGAGTACCAAGGCCAAAGACTACTGGTGGTGGGTAGATGGCTTCTATATGGTGATGCCTGTCATGACCAAGCTTTATAACATCACCGGAAATGAGCTTTATCTGGAAAAACTGCACGAATACTGGCACTGGGGTACCGATCTGATGTGGGACGACGAGGAGTCGCTTTACTATCGTGACAAGGATTATGTCTATCCGGCTCATAAGACCAACTCGGGCGGCAAGGATTTCTGGGCACGTGGTGATGGGTGGATTATGGCAGCCCTTCCTCGTGTGTTGAGTGAGTTGCCTGCCGATGACAAATATCGTGACGAATACATTGCCACCTACCGCCGTCTGGCCGAGGCGTTGCGCAACTGCCAGCGTACCGATGTCAATGGTAATGGCTATTGGTGCCGTTCGCTGCTGGAAGAGGCTTATGCCCCAGGCTACGAGACTAGTGGCACAGCACTCATCACCTTCGGCATGTTGTGGGGTGTGAACAATGGCATTCTCGACGAGACGGTGTATGGCAGTACGATAGAACGGGCGTGGAAGTACCTCACAGAGGTGGCTCTGCAGGACGATGGTACCGTGGGATACGTTCAGCCTATCGGAAGCAATGCCGCTCCTGGCACTTATATCCGTGCCGACCAGACTGCCGACTTCGGCGTAGGAGCCTATCTTTTGGCTTGTTCCGAGATGATGCGTTATGCTGCTGGCACACAGACGGCAGCACCTCTGCGTGTGGCTTCTGTGACTTTGGCCGATGCCAATACCATCAAGGTCAAGCTTAATCAGTTGCCCGACGAGGAGAGTATGCTTGATGGCAGTCATTATCTGGTGGATGGCGAGCCTGTCGGCATACAGGAGATAACACACGACGGGGCTGGTACCATCACCATCATTACTGACGAACCTTTGGACTATGGTAGATACACCCTGACTGTAAGCGGTTTGCTGAGTGTTGATGGCGTGGCAATGTCGTCCGACTATAACGGTCTGCTCGTCTGCACCGTTCCTTTCTACAAGAATACAACCATCAAGAGCGTCACTGCCATTGGTGCGCAGAGCGGAAATCCTGCCACGAATGTCATCGATGGCAAACTCAGCACGCGCTGGAGCCAGGAGGGAAAGCAGCAGTGGATACAGTTCAACCTAGGCAGCGTGAAGGTTATATATGCTGTCGATTTGGCTTGGTATCTGGGTGACACACGTGTCAATTACTTTGACGTGAAGGTAAGTACCGATGCAAAGAACTGGACCAGTGTTCTGTCAAGTCAGCAGAGCAGCGGCACCACCAACGAGATGGAGCGTTACACCTTCCCCGAAAAGGTGGAGGCTAAATACGTACGCATCTATTGCAACGGCGCCAGCACCAGCACTTGGAATAGTATGACCGAGGGCCGTGTGTGTGTGGATGAAGAAGCTACGGGCGTTGTCCTGCCTGGCATGATGGCTTCCTCTGCCAGCAAGGCTTATGACTTGAACGGCCGCCGTGCCAAGGATGGTTTGCATGGCATTCGTGTTGTGGATGGCAGAAAGTATGTGAACAAGTAAGATTATAATAACTAACTAATTATCTACTAATAATGAAAATGAAACAGAAACTGTTGAGTATCGCGCTGCTGCTGTTGAGCAGTTTAGGAATGTCGGCTCAGACATTCAGCGGTCATCAAGTGGCCAGCGAAGGTGCTTGGTGCTGGTTTGCCGACCCACGTGCCACACATTATGAGAATGCTGACAAGTCTATCAACATGTCTTACATCGGATACATTGATGTGCACGGAGCGGTAAAGGCCAGTCAGTATAATTGGAACACTGGCGAGAAGCAGGATGTATTGGTTCGCAGCTACTTCCAGCCCGATGACCACAACAACCCCACCTTCCTTGTTCTTCCCGACGAACGTGTGCTTATCATCTATTCGCGTCACACCGATGAGGCTGCCTTCTACTATCGTGTCAGTCTGAAGCCTGGCGACATCACACAGCTTGGCGAGGAGAAGCGTCTGGCCACTGCCAACAACACGACCTATCCTTCTCCCTTCATTATGAGCGACGACCCCACGCACTGGTATCTGTGCTGGCGTGGCATCAGCTGGCATCCCACCATTGCCCGCCTCACCATGCCCGACGAGAATGGTGACTGTAAGTTCGACTGGGGACCTTACCAAATGGTGCAGTCAACCGGTGCACGTCCATACGCCAAGTACTACAGCAACGGCAAGGACAAACTCTACGTAACCTACACCACCGGTCACCCCGACAACGAGTCGCCCAACTGGGTTTATTTCAACGTCATTAACATCAACAAGGGTGGCGAGCCTACCCTCGAGGATATCAAGGGTACCAAGCTCTCGACTATCAAGAATGGTCCGTTCAAGGTCAACAAGGAGGCATCGTACAAGAGCAGTTATCCCTACACCGTAGTTGATGCGCCCAGCAACGGCATACGCGACTGGGTATGGCAGATAGCACTTGACAAGAAGGACAATCCACGCATTGCCATGGTCAAGATAAACAGTGCCAAGACGCAGCATGAGTATTACTATGCTCGCTGGACTGGCTCGGCCTGGGCCTTGACTGACATCTGTGACGGAGGTGCCAAGTTCCATCCCTCTAACACCGAGTATTGCTACAGCGGCGGTGAGGCTCTCGACCAGCAGAATCCCAACATTATGTATGTGAGCAAGCCTACAGCCGGTACTTATGGTAATATTCACGAGATATGGAAGTATACGTTGGACGACAATGGCAAGAAGGTAGGCGAGGAGCAGATTACGAAGAACTCGAAAAAGAATAATGTGCGTCCCTTCGTGCTTCCCGGTTCGGAAGGCTCGCCTTTGCGCCTGGCTTGGATGAATGGTGACTACCAGTATTGGATTGTCTGCAAGAACTATCCTAAGGGCTATCCCACCAGCATCATGTGCGACTATGACATGCCTCTTGCTCCTGCCTCGACAAAGGGATGGAGCATCAGCCGCACGTTGCAGATGGATGCCAGCAAGTATAGTGGCGAATTGCTCCGAATGGACAATATCGTCTACTCGCTCAGCGCTACAACCCACAAGCCAGAAATAAAGATTGGTGGTGCTGTCTATAGCAGTCAGAACCAACTCTATACCAGCGATGCATGGCAGACCTGCCCCGCTACAACCGATGGCAAGAGCTACTCCAGCATTCTTTCTTCGTGGAACCTCACCCTTACCTACGACTCACAGAAAAAACAGCTGACCAGCTATCGCAACGGACTCATCGATCAGATTATTGATGTTGAGCTGACTACAGTGCCCGAAGGCGTAGAAGAGGGGTGCATGAACCAGGCAGCTGTGCAACAGCACCTTGAGGCAGACATCCTGCAGCACGTTTGCTTGCCTGCCAAGGCTGTAACAGACGTGGTGCTTCCCACCTCATTGAATGGCGAAGGCATCACCTGGACCAGTAGTAACGAAGACGTACTGTCTGCTGCCGGCATATTCAATGCTCCTGCAGCAGAGACTGAGGTGAAACTGACAGCCAGCACATCGCATGCATCGCGTACCTATTGTGTCATGGCAATGCCCCGCAACATTCAGCAGAACCTGCTGTGCAGCTACGACTTCTCCGATACTAAGGATAAGAGTGGACGTGGCAATGACCTCACGCTGAAAGGCAGCGCCAAGGTGAATGGTGTGCTCGACCTTACGGCCAACACAGCCTCGGGCTTCAGCAGCAACGGCTATGCCATTCTGCCCGCTACGGTGATGGACTCGCTGCGCAGTTACACCATCCTGTTCGAGGCTACTCCCAAGAGCCTCAGCAATGCTCCTCGTTTCTATGACTTCGGCTTCAACAGCGGCAATAGTATCTTCTGCCGTGCCAATGCTTTCTGCGCAGGCATCAAGTATGCAGGTGGCAGCACCACAATGACCAGTGCCAGCAAGGAACTGCAGGCTGGCAAGACCTACAAGATTGCTGTAGTATATAATGCTGGCAATCACAACACTACCATCTATCTGGACGGAGAGGTTGTGGCCAGTGGCGTAGAGAACCAGAATGAGCCCTATATGATAAGTCTTGATGCCAAGTGCGACCGCAACTATCTGGGCCGCACGCAGTGGTGGGACAGCAATGTGGCTTCGAGCAATGTTGACTATGTGGGTACGATGGATAATTTCCAGATGTATAACACAACGCTCACACGCAAGGAGGTGTGCAAGGCTCAGGGCCTCCCTTTTGATGTGGAGCCTTACACGACTGAGTTCGTGAATGGCGATCTTGAAGACAGTTACAGTGTGTTTGTGAATCCTAAAAGCGATCGTGCCATCTATCAGCCCGAAGGGTGGACTATAGAATATGGTACGCGCGATGAGAACGACCTGACCGCCATGAAGGATGGCGACCTCTATTACAGCAACTTCTTTGCAGCAAAGCCCCAACCCAATGAGGCTGGCCAGCATACGCTGTGGATTCGTCAGCGTTGGGGAGCCAGTTTGTTGAACTACTATCAGAATGTCCTGCTTCCTGCTGGCGAGTATACCTTGACGGCCGATGTCTTTGCCACGCAGAATGGTCAGAACAATGCTGCTGTGTATGTGGGCGAGTCACGCAAGACGGTTTCCACGCTGAATGCATGGCATACGCTCTCCTTCACTTTTACCAGCAATGGCGAGGATGCTGTGAAGATAGGCTTCCAAGCCACTCACACCGCCGATGAGTTCATTTGCGGCTTTGACAATTTCCGTTTGCAGAGCCTCACTCCTACGGTTGTCGTTGCTCCGTTGCAGAGTGCAGAGCGTTCTGCTCTCTACGATTTGAGCGGTCGTCCCGCTAGCAGTTCTCGCAAAGGCGTTGTGGTCCGCAATGGCAAGCTGCTGTTATCTGCTCCAAGACGTTAGTGGATTGCGTTTTTTTGTATTTTGTAAAAATTGACTTTCCCTAAGCTCGATTTGCTTAGGTGTTGTTAAGTTAATAGATTAAAGGAGTTAAGACGATACATTGCTGAATGATGGTACATCAGAATACAACCATCAAAGCATTCGTCTTAACTCCTTTACCTTTTTAACTTTTGTGGCTCCTAGACTTCTAGTGTGTGAGGTCTGGCTTTAGTCTTCCATCAACTTGCGATAGCGAACACGCTTAGGTTCCTCTATGCCGAGGCGCTTGCATTTGTTCACCTCGTATTCCGAATAGGTGCCCTCGAAGAAGTATACCTGCCCATTGCCCTCGTAGGCAAGAATGTGTGTACAGATGCGGTCGAGGAACCAACGGTCGTGGCTGATGACAACGGCACATCCGGCAAAGCTCTCCAAGCCTTCCTCCAGTGCACGCAGGGTGTTGACGTCGATGTCGTTGGTAGGCTCGTCCAGCAGCAGTACGTTGCCTTCCTGCTTCAGCGCCATGGCCAGATGCAGACGATTGCGCTCGCCACCCGACAGCACACCGCATTTCTTCTCCTGATCGGCACCCGAGAAGTTGAAGCGGCTCAGGTAGGCACGGGCGTTGATGTCGCGACCACCCATGCGAATGAGCTCGTTGCCCTGACTGATAACCTGATATACGCTCTGGTCGGCTACGATATCCTTGTGCTGCTGGTCTACGTACGATAGTTTTACGGTTTCGCCCACCTCGAACGTACCTGCGTCGGCATTCTCTAGGCCCATGATGAGGCGGAAGAGGGTGGTCTTACCGGCTCCATTGGGGCCAATCACGCCCACGATGCCGCCCTGAGGCAGTGAGAAGTTCAATCCCTCGAAGAGTACCTTGTCGCCGTATGCCTTCTTCACGTCGTGAGCCTCGATAACCTTTTGGCCCAGTCGTGGACCGTTGGGTATGTACAGCTCCAGCTTCTCCTCGCGCTCCTTCTGGTCCTCGTTCAGCATTCGCTCGTAGTTGTTCAGACGAGCCTTTCCCTTTGCCTGTCTGGCCTTGGGCGCCATGCGCACCCATTCCAACTCGCGCTCCAGTGTCTTGCGGCGCTTCGAGGCCGACTTCTCTTCCTGTGCCATGCGCTTGGTCTTCTGGTCCAGCCAGCTGGAGTAGTTACCCTCCCAGGGTATGCCTTCGCCACGGTCAAGCTCCAGAATCCAACCTGCCACATCGTCCAGGAAGTAACGGTCGTGGGTGACAGCGATTACTGTACCCTCGTACTGGTTGAGGTGCTGTTCCAACCAGTCTATCGACTCGGCATCGAGGTGGTTGGTAGGCTCGTCCAGCAGCAGCACATCGGGCTTCTGCAACAGCAGTCGGCAAAGGGCTACACGACGGCGTTCACCACCCGAGAGCACTCCGCACAACTGGTCGGCAGGCGGACAGCGCAGTGCGTCCATGGCACGCTCTAGTCGGCTGTCCAGGTTCCATGCGTCGGTGGCGTCGATAATGTCCTGCAACTCGGCCTGTCGGGTGAAGAGCTGGTTCATCTTGTCTTCGTCTTCGTAGTATTCGGGCAGACCGAACTTCTGGTTTATCTCCTCGTATTCGGCCAGTGCGTCAACGACGTTCTGCACGCCCTCCTTGACGGTGTCGATGACCGATTTGTTGTCGTCCAATTGCGGTTCCTGTGGCAGGTAGCCTACGGTGTAGCCAGGCGAGAAGACCACGTTGCCCTGATAGTTCTGATCCAATCCGGCAATGATCTTCATCAATGTTGATTTACCCGCACCGTTCAAACCGATGATACCAATCTTGGCTCCGTAGAAGAAGCTCAGGTAGATGTTCTTGAGTACTTGTTTCTGGTTCTGCTGGATGGTCTTGCTCACGCCGACCATCGAGAAGATGATTTTCTTGTCGTCAGTTGTTGCCATTGTTCTAATTTATAATTCTTTATAGAAAAAGTTATAGGTTTTTGGTTTATAGGTTATAGATATTATACACTTGTCTGCCTGAATACTTCTTGGACCAATGCCTGCATACTTGTTGAGCTTCTGCCAGCAAACGTGACATATCTATAAACCATACCCCATAACCTAAAAACTTTTCAAAACGAGCTCTTTCTCAAAACGTTCTGCTTCTTGCTTTCTCTCCTCTTCGCTGAGGGTGGGGCAGAGTCGCTCCACGGCAGCTCGGAAAGCCTCCACAGCATGCATTTTCATGATTCGTTTTCCTGCCGTCATGCCACTGGCGTAAGGCGTGTGGGGCAGCAAGCTTCTGTTGAAATTACCGTCGCTCATGCTTCTTTATATTTATCTGTGTGCAAATATACTACTTTTTTTTAGCTTTTTTGCCCCTTTTTCAAAAAAAATACTTAATTTTGCATTCGTGATGAAGAACAAGTATTATATAATCTTCTTTTTCTTGTTGTTAGCTCCCTTGGCGGTTATGGCCAAGAGCAAGAAGACTATTTGGGTTATCGATGCCGGACACGGAGGACGTGATGTAGGCTGCGAGGGAACCAAAGCCAAGGAAAAGGACATCAATCTGAAGATTGCATTGCGTGTGGCCGAGTTGGTGCGTGCCAATATTTCGGGTGTCAAGGTTGTCATGACACGCGACACAGATAAATATCTCACTCTGGACGAGCGCTGCACTGTGGCCAATAATGCTGGAGCCGACCTTTTTCTCAGCATCCACGTCAACGCGGCACCCGATGCGAGCAGTGTGCGCGGCACCGAGACCTATTACGGTCCGATGGGGGCTACTGCCAATGCCAACGTGGAGGCTGCCCGCAAGCGTTACCTGCAGAAGAGCGAGCTGCTGGCTTGGGAGATGCAGAAGAACTATGGACTGGCCGGACGCCCCATCAGCCGTGGTGTGAAGCGTGAACGATACTACGTCATCCTGCACACGTTGATGCCTAGCGTCCTTACCGAGATTGGCTTCATCTCGACAGCTAGCGAACAGGAATACATGACGAGCAAGTCTGGACAAGAGGAGATAGCCCAATGCATCTATAAGGGCCTGAGAGACTATAAGAAGACTGTCGACAATGGTCAGGAGAAGAAGGTTTTGGCCGAGATGCGTAATACGGGTGGCCGAGTGTCGGGGACACGAAATGCCAAGGATGATGCTGCTGTCGACCTGGCTATGAATGACGAGGACACTTCGGACACTGACGATACAAACGGCCAGCGTGGCAAGAATGCCAAGAACTCTAATGGCAAGAATCTGGCATCGTCGGCCAAGGCTTCGGTGTCAAGCAAGAAGAACAGTGCCTCGGGCAAGGATAATGCAGCAGAGCCCGACCCGTCGCTCGAGCCAGAGCTGGATAGTGGTGAACTCACCTTTGCCGTACAAATTATGTGGGGCACAAACAAGTTGCCTGCCAACGACCGTTCGTTCAAAGGACTTAAGAATGTGACGATGAAGGGTAATGATGGAAAGTACAAGTATTTCTATGGCACGACTAGCGACTATTCAGCAGTTCGTAAGACGCTTGCCGAGGTGCGTAAGATCTTCCCCGATGCCTTCCTTGTTGCCTTCCTCGGGCAGCGCCAGATCTCTACCTCCGATGCTTTGGAACTTTACGTTAAGAAAAAATAATTTTCTACACCTAAAGATTGAATATTATGAAGAAAATGTTAATGGTGATTGTCGGCCTGATGATGTCGGCCGCAGCTTTTGCACAGACCTCTTTCGAGGTTTATGTTTATGACCAACAGGGCGGAAAGACCAACATACGCAATGCTCCCAACGGGAAGGTCGTGGCATCGCTCGAGCAGAATGACGAGTACAACATGGTGGTTACGGAGTGCAAGAACAATTGGTGGCGTATTGATGGCGGGAAGGTGTTTCCTTTCGAGGCTGATGAGATACGTCTGAAGGGCTCTACCACTGGTTATTGGATTCATTCGTCGGTAATTGGCTTTACTGGTCAGGGTGAAGGTGGTGTTACGCTCTATCAGTCGCCCAACAAGAAGTCAAAGGTTGTCGTACGTACTAAGAATTGGACTATGGTTCGTCCCATCGGCGTTCAGAATGGATGGGTGAAGGTGCGTGTTGAAGGCACCAAGAAAGAGGGTTGGATGCCTATGAACCAGATTTGTGCCAATCCCGTCACCAATTGCTGTTGATGACTGGCAGGGTTTTTCTTGAAATACTGTCAGGACTTCTGGAAAAACACGTAGCATCATTTTGAAAAACTCGTAGCATCATTTTGAAAAACATGTAGCATCATTTTGAAAAACACGTAGCGATTTTCGATTATATACGCTGCGATCACAATCCGCGATTGCTGCGATCACAATCTGCAATCGCTGCGATCACAATCTGCAATCGCTGCGATCTCCGATAACACACGCTGCGTCTTTCAAACTTCCGTGCTAGGCGGAAAGATGAAAGGCGCAGCATGTATTTTTTAGGTTCTGTTAGCGTGGAGGCTAATGCCATAAAGTGCAAACATAGACTCTCAGCCATAAGTATTTTCCACTCCTTCTGTCCCCCAACGAAAATAAATTTAATTCTACTCTTCAGCTCTTCATGTTTGCTTCGTATCTTGTTGATATTTATATTGATAAGTGGTATGAAGAGTGATGAAGAGTGATGAAGTGTGAGGGGTACTCTTCATGCGTTTAATGTATTGAAATATAGTGCGATAAGTGTGCTTTATGAAGAGCTGAAGAGTTGAGCTCGATTTCTTCCTCCATTTATAGTTTTTTGCAAACTTTGAGTATTTGGTCGCCCAGATTGATGGTATAACCTTGGCGTGAGAAGACAACACGGTCGAAGGTGTCGGCTATGAGGAAGTGAGGCTGTTGTGTGCCAGGTTCGCCCTGAACGGCAGTCTTCATCCCCTCGGCAATCTGCCCTGTGCTGTCGATGCCAAAGTGCACAGTACTGGGCAGGTTGGGGAAGGCCTTGATAATCTTACCCAGTTCTTCGGCATTTTTGCAGATGAGCAGGATGGGACGTCCCCACTGCTCCAACTGCTCTCGCACTGCCGATAGATCGTTGAGGACGTGGTTGGTAGGTTCGGTGCCCTCGCTAAGCAGACCTATGACGTAATATCCACGGCCGGTGGTGGATAGCAATGATGTCTCCTTCGTGATGACATCAACCTTGATACCTGTCCCCGACAAGGATAAGGTCGAGGCGATGAAGTTCTTGTTGGTAATGGGGGTGTAGCGTGTCTCGCTGCTAAAGTGCCCAATGACCTGAATCTCGTCGGTCGAAGCACGAAGGGTGAGGGGTAGCGTCGTAAGCTGGCCCGCCTTGATGCTGAAGAATGTCATCTCGCTCAGCACGCCACCCTTGGCCAGACGGGTGCCTGTGGTGAGGATGTAGCTGCCCTCGTCGAGCATGACTGGATTGGAAAATATTGTGCTGAATGGTTGGCATTCGGGATAATTCAGTAGGACAGGTACTCCATGCTCGATCTTGCTGATGGTGAAGTGGGTGTTGTAGCTGGGGTCGGTGAGCAGCGAGTCGGGGGTATAGGTCAGCTGTAGTTTGCCTTGACGTGCAGCGCTGGCTGTTGCCTTGGGTTCAAATACGGTGTTCCAAGACGCCTCTTCATCAGACATTATCTTTCCGTCTCTGCCTCTCCATTGCACCTTGCCCGTCACCTCATCTATGCGGGCTTCTATTCCCAATGTGCGAGCCATGGCTACAAAGAGAATGTCGCGACTATGACTGTCGCAACGACGCGTTTTATAGGCTGTAGCGGGATGCATGCATAGCTGTTGCGGGTTGTGCTCGTTGTCGAGGGTGATGTGCTGCTCGCACCACTGAGCCATGAGGGCAGGATTGTAGCGGAAACGCTGTTGGTCGACCTCGGGGATGAGGCTGAGCAACTGGCTGCGGTAGGGGGTGAGCAGTTCGTTGCTGATGCGTGGATTGAGGATGTTGGGCAGGGGCTGTGTGGTATACTGATAGTGGTCGCGCAGCACATTAAGAGGTACGTCGCGAAGGTCCTTCTCGGCCAGGAGTGAGAGCAGCATGCGAGCCTTCTCCTTGTCCTCAGCCTCGTCAAGGAATGCCTTGATGACTTGATGGTTTCCACGCGCTTTGCGTATCAGTTCATCCTTTCCTTTGTAGAACGTGTTGGTGTATTCCGCTCTCAGCTTGTCCTCTGTGGCCAGTCGATGCTTGTTCTCGGCTATCTGTTCGTCGGACATGAGTGGAATGGTATTGCGCTCGATGGGCGGTGTCACATCCAACTGCACTTTCTTGCCGTTCATCTTGTCGGGTGTGTAGGTCAGCTTGATGCGGATGCTGCTCTTGTCACCTACGTGTACCTTCTCGAATCCAAACGATGTGCCGTCGGTGGCCCATACCAGCAGGTCGCCGTGTCCAGCCTTGAAGTCGGTTTGTCCGTGGTTGTCGGTCTGTCGGGTACAGAGCGGATAGAACTCAGCATAGTTGTACAGGCGGAACTGTACTGTGGCTTTGACGGGACGTCCCTTGCCATCCACCACTTGCACCTTGAATACAGAGGTTGGGGCATAGGTGTCGGTAACATCAATCTCGGTGTAGCAAGGTGTCTCGTTCATGACACGCTCCGGACCATCGTAATGGCCGAAGGCTTTGGTGTGCATGATCATGGCTCGCGAGGCTGGAGCATTAAACCATCCCAGGTTCAGTACGGGCTCGGGTTCGCAGGCTCCCATGAATTTCCACTCTCCGTCTATCCATGCCTCGACCCATGCATGATTGTCGTCGGTGTGTGCCCAGCGCGGTGTGTATACTTGTCGGGCAGGGATGCCTACGGTGCGCAGGGCTGCCACGGTGAAGGTACTCTCCTCGCCACAACGTCCAATGGCCGAACGCATTGACGAGAGCGGACTGCTGGTGCGCATGTCGCTGGGTTGGTAGGTGACGTGCTCGTGGCACCAGTGGTTCACCTCCAATGCCGCCTGTCCGATGGTCATGCCCTGGACACGTTGTTTCAGCTCGTCGTACATCATGGTGCGGAAGTCGTCCAGATCCTCGTTGTTGACACGCACGGGCAGTACGAAATGCATGAATTCGCGCTTCGGAACCACCTTGCCCCATGGCATCTCGCTGCGTGCTCGAAGGGCTGTCTGCACCTGTGCCAGAAAGTAAGCTCTGTCGTGGTCCTGGGCGTCGGGCGTGGGCATGTATCGGTATAGGAAGTCCATGGCTTCGTGCTCGGTGATGATGTCGGGCTCATTGCCGACAGGAGTGTTTTGGGCAAGAGCGAAAACAGACTGCAGGCAAACGAGCGTGCTGAGGATGAGGTAACGTAATGACGTCATTGAAGTGTTCTTTATCAGTTTGTTTCTTGGGTAATGATCGGTTGTGGAATTTGCAAGGTGCAGAATGCAAGTTGCCGATTGTCTCGGCTGCAAAGTTATAAAAAAGGCATTGATAATGCAAATCTTTTCACCTTCTTCTCGTATCATTCACGGATTTGTTGTACCTTTGTCTCCACATTATTAAATATATGTACATGAAAAGTCAGAACCTTCGCTTCGTGTGCGGCTTGCTCTGCATGCTGTTATTGCCTTTATGTCTATGTGCCGAAAGTCGTAATCAGGTACACTTCACACCGCTTGCTCCGCTAGAGGTGTCGGAGGGTCAGGGTGTGGCCGCTGCTTATGCTGGCAGTCTGGACGACAGGGTGCTGGTGGCTGGAGGAGCCAATTTCCCTGATGTGCCGGTAAGTAAAGGCGGAAAGAAGGTCTTCTATAATACCATCTTTCGGTATGCGGTGGGTGACAGTTGGCAGGCGATGGGCACGATGCCCTATGCGGCAGCCAGTGGTGCCAGTGCCACGGTGGATGATGGTGTGTTGTGTGTGGGTGGAACGGATGGTGAGAAATGCCTGAGCCAGGTAAGGCTCATCACACCCTCGGGCCTGCAGCAAGAACTGCCTGCACTGCCCGTAGGTCTGCAGCAGCATGCTGTGGCTGTACAGGGCAAGGATGTGTATGTGGTGGGTGGAACGACCGACGAAGGGGGCAACATGAAGGTGTACAAGTTGACACGTGGCACAGACAAGGAATGGAGGGCTTTGGCAGAGTTGCCAGGAAAGAGTCGACTGCAGTGTGTGGCTGTAGTGCAGAGTGGCAACACCTCTCCCTGCCTGTTTGTGTTCGGTGGCTATACGCAAGGCGAGACAAAGACGGAGGTGCAGTGTGACGGTCTCAGCCTGAATCTTACTACGCTGCAATGGACTACCATCGCCTCGATGCCCGAAGGTGCGAGCGTGACAGGTGGTGTGGCTGTGACAAGCGGTTATTCGCACGTCTTGCTAATGGGGGGTGTAGACAAGCGGGTGTTTGAGGCACGAGTAAATGATGCGCATCCCGACAGTACCTATTTCCTGCACGATGCAGCATGGTATTGTTTCAACAGAAAGATTCTGGTTTATCACACCATCACCAACTCATGGTTCTCTCTGGCTGAAAACGAAGCCTTGGCTCGTGCTGGTGCCTCTATAGCTCCATTGGACAACGGAAGCTGGCTTTATGTCAATGGCGAGGTAAAGCCTGGTGTACGTAGCACTCAGGTGACACAGATAACGTTGGAGAACGAGAAGAGTTTCGGATGGCTGAACTGGCTTGTCTTGGTAGTCTATCTGCTGGGTATGCTGGGCTTGGGCTATTACTTCATGCGACGTGAGAGTGGAGCCGACGATTTCTTCAAGGGTGGCGGTCGTATACCGTGGTGGGCAGCTGGCATCAGCATCTATGCCACCATGCTGTCGGCCATCACCTATATGAGTATCCCGGCCAAGGCATACGCCACAAACTGGACTTACTATCCCATTCTTGTCACCATCGTGCTGGTCAGCATTCCCGTGGTGAAATATTATCTGCCATATTTCAGAAGGCTGAACCTGACCAGTGCCTATGAGTATCTGGAGGTTCGCTTCAACCTCTCTACCCGTCTGCTGGCCAGTGGCTTGTTCATCGTCTTCATGGTGGCCCGTATGGCCTTGGTGCTCTATCTTCCTTCGCTCGCCCTTACAGCTGTGACGGGCATCAACATTCAGCTGTGCATCGTGCTGATGGGCATTGTCACTATTGTGTATTGCACTATGGGTGGTGTGGAAGCCGTGGTTTGGGGCGATGTGGTGCAGGGTGTCATCCTGGTGGGCGGAGCTATCTTTGCTGCTCTTTTCCTCATTCTCAATACCGAAGGTGGAGTGGGGGGCTTTGTCGACATTGCCATGGATAATGAGAAATTCAAACTTTTCGAGTGGTCGTTGGACTACCGTAGTGTGACATTCTGGGTGGCTATCGTGGGTGGATTGGCCAACAACCTCATTTCTTATACCAGCGATCAGACCGTCATTCAGCGTTACCTGACGACTAAGGACGAGAAGAGTGCAGGGCGCAGCATCATGATGAATGCTATGATGTGTGTGTTTATCAGCGTTGTGTTTTATGTGATAGGAACAGGCTTGTACTCGTTCTACCAGACTCATCCCGACGAACTGGACGTGACGATGTCTAAGGGTGATGCCATCTTCCCCTTCTTTATGATGTCGCAGATGCCTGCCGGCGTTGCTGGTGTGCTCATTGCCGCTGTCTTTGCCGCCACAATGAGCACCATCAGTAGTAACATCAACAGTGTGGCTACGGCTTTCTCGGTGGACTTCTACAAGCGATTCCGCCCGCAAACGACAGATACCTCAATGCTACGAGTGGCTCGTCGCACCTGTGTGCTGAGTGGCGTGATAGGTGTGGGCATTGCTCTGCTCATGGCATCTTGGGACATCCTCTCGCTGCTGGATTATTTCAACACCATCCTCGGACTTCTGACGGGCGGCTTGGGTGGCTTGTTCTTCATTGGCGTGTTTATGAAACGCATCAAAGGCCGTGCCGCTTTGACTGGTTTTGTGTGCGGCACAGCCTTTGTGTTCTGGTTGCAATTCTGTACTGATTCCAATCTATTTCTGTTCGGAGCTGCTGGCATCGCTGTGAGTGTTGTTGTGGCGTGGGTGGTTCAGAAGTTGGTGTTTGATGACTAACAATAGAAACGATATGCTGCTAGGCATAGAGTTTCCTGAAATCATCCCAGAACCTTATCACTCACCCTCTTTATCTTGTTTGTCATCAGTCTTGCTGTCCCGTTTACGGCGAGCACTGATGACATTCTCTTTGTTCTCTTCTTTCGCCTGAGCCTTATCGGCTTTCTTGCGTGTTTTTTCAGCTTCTTTCTCAGCCTTCTTGGCTTCTGCCTCTTCCTTAGCCTTCTTTTTCGCTTCTTCCTTGGCGGCTTTCTTGGCTTCAGCCTCTTCTTTGGCTTTCTTCTTTGCCTCTTCCTTGGCGGCTTTCTTCTTTTCTTTTAGTTTCTTGGCGTTGGCGGCTTCACGTTGTTTCTGTTGTCGCAGGGCCTCTTTGTCGCTGATGCGTCGTGCTGGTTTTGCGGACTGTGCCTCTTCCTTTTTCGCTTCAGTTTTTTTCTCTGTCGAGACAGCTTCTTTTCCTGCTACAGCCTCTTTCTTGTCTTTCGCTACCTCTTTCTTCTCTTTTGCGGAATTCTTGTCCTCTTTTATATTGTCTTTCTTGTCTGCCGCAGCCTCTTTCTTGCCATTCGTGGTTTCCTTCTTTTCTACTTCGGCCTTTTTCTTGTTGCTGACCTTCTCTTCCGCCTTGGTCTTATTCTTGTCTTGGGATGGAGTTTCTTTTTTCATTTCCTTCCCATTCTCTTTCTCTTCTTTGTCTTCCTTGGCATTGCTTCGTCTGGTCTTTCTTGCTGTTACAGCTTCGCGGATGTCCTTCTTGTTGTCTGCTTTGCTGGCAGTCTCGGTTTTTTCCCCATCTTTCTTGTTAGCCTTTTCCTCGGCTTTCTTGCTAGCCGCTGCAGCCTTTTCTTCTGCTTTTTTTGCGGCAGCCGCAGCTTTCTCTTCTGCCTTCTTGTTGGCAGCCGCAGCTTTTTCTTCAGCCTTTTCAGCTTTCTTAAGAGCTGCAGCTTCTTGCTGTTTCTTTTTCTCTGTTTCTTCTGCAAGTTTCTGTGAACGGCTCATCGATTTTCGTTCGAATGGCTTCGGATAGTAGTATTTGCCTTCCTTTTTTGCTTTTTTCAGGGCAAGTTTGTCTTTTTGTATCTGCTCTCTGGCACGCTCAAGATCACGGGTGAGAAGGCGCATTTCACGTTCTTCTTCTTTCATCTTCTGGCGTGTGATGCGCTGTTCCTCTTTCAATAATCGTATGTCCTCCTTGAGTGTCTGGACAATGGTGTCGTTTGGGTGCACATACTGGGCCGAGAGGTTGGTGGTCCATGCAAACAAAACTAAGATGAGTAATAGAAAGTATCTTTTCATTGTGATATTATTTATCCGGCATAGTTACCAAGAGTGGTGATGCTAAATTTAAGGAATACGGGAGATAATTCTATCTCCTGGCCGTTTTCTGTTACCGTACGTTTGGGTGCATTGTAATAGTCCATCTCGATGCTGCCTGCCCAGTCGTCACCCATTGCCGAGAATGTCTGCATGGAGCAGTCTGCCACGTTGCATCCTAATGCCTCCGATACAAAGCTGGCAAATCGTTCAAGCATAGCACCTAATTCATCGTAGCTTTTGGCTCCATCTTTGTTTTCGTAAAGGGCTTGCTTGCCATCGCCAATAAATTTGTATTCGCCAGTGCCAATAATGTCGGTTTTGTAGGTGATGGCTGTGAGCTGGTTTGTCTCGACATCAAAACTACATTCTTCAAAATCAAAACTGATTTTCAAACCTTCCCATTCAAATCCTTCCTCTGGCAGCGTGGCCATGGCTTTGCTTACCTCTTCGGCTGTCATTCCTAACTTTATGGAGTTGAAATATTTGGCAAATTCCTTTTGTTTTTCTAATCCGTTTGGATCTGATGCATTTTCTCCTTCGCCTGGCTTCTTGAGCATGTTCTCTACAGCTATGGTGTCGGTGCTTTCCTCGCCAGGCGATGAGGTTCCACTCTTACAGGCAACAATGGTTGCTGATGCGAGAGTTATAAAGGCAAGTATAGTGTTTTTGTTCATATCGTTTGCTTTTTAATACACTTTCGATGGTTTTATCTCTTTGTATTCTGATAGTTACCTTTAGCAATGGCGTGTCCTTGCTTGGCAGCCATGCGAAACCATTTTGCAGCTTCCTCGTCGTTTTGCGGCACTCCGTGTCCTTGCTGGTAACATACACCTAAGTTGTTCTGTGCATGAGGATTGCCTTGCTCTGCCGACATCATGTACCACTTCACGGCTTCGGCATAGTTTTTCTTCACTCCCTCACCGTCGTAATAGCATTTGCCTAGATACTCTTGTGCACGGGCATTTCCTTGTTCTGCAGCCAGGCGATACCATTTTGCCGCCTCAACAGGATTGCGCCATTCAGTGTCTTCTTTGGCACAATAGACACCCATCTCGCATTGTGCATCGGCATATCCTTGGTCGGCAGCCAGTTTCCACCAGTCAGCAGCATCCTCGATAGACTTGTTCATTCCGATGCCTTGTGCATAGCATGTGCCCAGACTGTACTGTGCGGGTGCATAAGCCTGCTCGGCCGATTTGCGGCACCATGATATGGCGTCTTGTACGCTACGTTGCACGCCATCGCCCTTGAAATAATGGATGCTTAGGTAGTATTGTGCTTCGGCGTCACCTTGTTCAGCCGCAGCTGTATACCAGCGCACAGCTTGTCGCTTGTCGATACGCCCACCAATGCCAAAATCGAGTGATTTGGCCATTACCAATTGTGCGTCAACATCTCCTTCTGCAGCTTTGCGTCGTATCTCTTGGTCGTATGTTTTTTCTCCGTCGGATTGTACTGGTTGGTTAAAGGTGACCACTTCGTTGGACTCGTACTGAGCCAGCATTGGTGTCGCAAAAGCGAACATCAGGATGAGGGGCATGTGTCGTTTCATAATGAAGGCAGTTTTGTCTTGTTCGCGGCAAAGTTACTAATAAGTGTTTAAAAAGAACGTCTGAAAAGGTGATTTTATTGTTTATTTGCTGTTTTTTGTTTGCAGAATGCTCTATATTCGAATAAATTGTTTGGTTGGAACGAAAAAAAGTAGTACTTTTGCGCCCGAAAATTTAATAATAAAAAGGTATACATAACGAAATGGCAATGATAAAGATTACTTTTCCCGACGGATCGGTTAGAGAGTATGAAGCTGGCGTGACCGGCTTGGAGATTGCACAGAGTATTTCAACCCGTTTGGCACAAGATGTGGTGGCTTGCGGAGTTAATGGTGAGACTACAGAACTGAATCGCCCCATCAACGAGGATGCTACGATCAATCTTTATAAGTTCGAAGATGAGGAGGGCAAGCATGCCTTCTGGCATACCAGTGCTCACCTTTTGGCTGAGGCTTTGCAAGAGTTGTATCCTGGCATTCAGTTTGGCTTTGGACCTGCTGTCGAGAATGGTTTCTTCTATGATGTATTGCTTCCCGATGGAAAGCAGATTGGAGAAGGCGACTTCAAGGTTATCGAGGACAAGATGATTGAACTGGCTCGCAAGAACGAGGCTGTAGTGCGTAAGGAAGTTGGTAAGGCTGACTGTATTGCTCAGTTTAAGGCAGCTGGTCAGGCCTACAAGGTGGAGCATATTGAGCAGGATCTCGAGGATGGTTCCATCACTACTTATACCCAAGGCAACTTCACCGACCTTTGTAAGGGACCCCATATCATGTCGACTGGTATCATCAAGGCTGTGAAGCTGATGAGTGTGGCTGGCGCCTTCTGGCGTGGCGATGCTACCAAGGATCAGATGCAGCGTCTCTATGGTATCTCGTATCCCAAGAAGAAGATGCTTGATGAGTATCTTGCTATGTTGGAGGAGGCCAAGAAGCGTGACCACCGCAAGATTGGTAAGGAGATGGAACTCTTTATGTTCTCAGAGCGTGTTGGTAAGGGTCTGCCCATCTGGTTGCCCAGGGGCACCGATCTGCGTCTGCGTCTGCAGGATATGCTGCGTAAGATTCAGAAGCAGTATGGCTATCAGGAGGTTATCACTCCTAATATCGGTGGTAAGAATCTGTACCAGACTTCCGGCCATTGGGACCACTATGGCAAGGATAGCTTCCAGCCTATCCAGACCCCAGAGGAGGGTGAGGAGTATTTGTTGAAGCCTATGAACTGTCCTCACCACTGTGAGGTGTTTGCCAACAGACCTCGTTCTTACAAGGAGTTGCCTTTCCGTTGTGCAGAATTTGGTACCGTGTACCGTTATGAGCAGAGTGGTGAGCTGCACGGCTTGACTCGCGTTCGTTGCTTCACACAGGATGATGCACACATCTTCTGTCGTCCCGACCAGGTGAAGGATGAGTTCATCAAGGTGATGGATATCATTCAGCGCGTGTTCTATACCTTCAACTTCTCAGAGGAGAATGTTGAGGTACAGATTTCATTGCGCGACCCCAAGAATACAACCAAGTACATCGGTAGTGATGAGGATTGGGCTACTGCCGAGCAGGCTATCATCGATGCCTGTGCAGAAAAGGGTATGAAGGCTCGTTGCGAGTTGGGCGAGGCTGCTTTCTATGGCCCCAAACTTGACTTTATGGTGAAGGATGCCATCGGACGTCGTTGGCAGTTGGGTACTATCCAGGTTGACTATCAGTTGCCTCAGCGTTTCCAGCTGGAGTATGTCGGCGAGGATAATCAGAAGCATCGTCCCGTGATGATTCATCGTGCTCCCTTTGGCTCTATGGAGCGTTTCGTGGCCGTACTCATTGAGCACACCGCTGGTAAGTTCCCCTTGTGGCTGACTCCCGATCAGGTGGCCATTCTGCCTATTTCAGAGAAATTCAATGACTATGCTCAGCAAGTAAAGGAGTATTTTGACCAGAATGATGTACGTTCGTATATTGATGATCGTAGCGAGAAGATTGGTCGCAAGATTCGTGATACCGAAGTTAAGCATATTCCCTATATGGTCATTGTTGGTGAAAAAGAGGCTGCAGAAGGCCTTGTAAGTTTCAGAAAACAAGGTGGTGGAGACCAAGGAAGCCTAAAAATTGAAGAATTTGCGAAGAAAATTTGCGAAGAAGTTCGTCAAATGACAGAAAAGTGCTAACTTTGCACCGAAAATCTATAAAATTTTAAAAAGAACAAGCGAATAGTTAATGAGAAAAGACAACAACATAAAGAATCAGTATCGAATTAACGAACAGATTAGAGTGCGTGAAGTACGCATCGTGGGTGATGACGTTGAGTCTGTTGTTATGCCTACCTTCAAAGCCATACAGTTGGCCGAGCAGAAGGGTGTTGACTTGGTTGAAATTTCACCCAACGCGCAACCTCCAGTTTGCCGTCTCATTGATTACAGCAAGTTCCTCTATCAGCAGAAGAAGAAGCAAAAGGAAATCAAGGCTAAGCAGGTGAAGATTGAGACGAAGGAGATTCGTTTCGGACCACAGACTGATGACCATGACTACAACTTTAAGCTGAAACATGCACAGGGCTTCCTCACAGATGGCGACAAGGTTAAGGCATATGTGTTCTTCAAGGGACGTAGCATCTTGTTCAAGGAGCAGGGTGAAGTGCTTTTGCTTCGTTTTGCTGCCGATCTGGAAGAGTATGGTAAGGTTGAATCAATGCCCGTTCTCGAAGGTAAGCGTATGACAATGTTCATTGCTCCCAAGAAAGCTCCTGCGGCCAAGAAAGATACCCACGAGGGTGCTGCTGTAGAGGGTGCAGAGGATGTGGCAGAAGTACAGCCTGCAAAGAAAGCTCCTCAGCAGAAGGCAAAGAAGGAATACAAAGGCCCCAATATGGAGGGTGAGAATTGGGATGATTAAGAAAAAAGATACGCGTAACGCCCTGGTATATGCGTTGCCGTACATTATTAATAATTAATTAAAATAACAAAAAAATGCCAAAAGTAAAGACTAAATCTGCAGCAAAGAAGAGATTCGTGCTGACAGGTACTGGTAAGGTAAAGCGTCATCACGCTTATCACAGCCACATCTTGACAAAGAAGACCAAGAAGCAGAAGAGAAACCTCGATCACAGCGCTATCGTTGTTACCGAGAACATGAAGCAGGTTCGCGACTGCCTCTGCATGCGTTAAATCCAAGTCAAGAAAAAGTTTTTCACTTAGTTATTAACCGAATGTCTAGCCCAAAAGGGTTTAGGGTTTAGAGTTGAAGGCTGTTCATTGGTCGCATACAATTGACTAAACAACTAAAACGCTAGCATTCAAAAAGAAACAAAATTATGCCAAGATCAGTAAATCATGTAGCTTCAAGAGCTAAGAGAAAGAAGATTCTGGGTTTGACCAGAGGTTACTATGGTGCTCGTAAGAATGTGTGGACCGTTGCCAAGAATACTTGGGAGAAGGGTCTTACCTATGCATTCCGCGATTGTCGCAACAAGAAGCGCACCTTCCGTGCTTTGTGGATTCAGCGTATCAATGCTGCCGCTCGCATTGAGGGTATGAGCTACTCTCAGCTCATGGGTGCTCTGCACAAGGCAGGCATCGAGATCAACCGTAAGGTTCTCGCTGACCTCGCTATCAATCACCCCGAGGCATTCAAGGCCATCGTTAACAAGGTGAAGTAAGTCAGAGCTTACTGAAAAGAAACAAGGCATCCTAACGGGTGCCTTTTTTGTTTGGTTATCGTTTTGTCAATATTATGGATTGTTAGTTCTAGCCAATCGGTAAATACCGTTGTCTATTAGCAATGTGTTCGAGCTGGTTTTTGTGGGACTCTTGGTTGGATGTATAAAAAAAAGCCGCACCGATGATGTGATGAAACTCCGAGTGACATGATTTGAGCGCTTGCATCCTTTGTAATCCACCGACTCAAGGTTACCCTTTTCAGGGCGTGGCCCGCCATTGGTATGCATAAGCATTCTCGGTTTTCTATATTATTTGATGAGTATCCCAGTCGAACCGATGCGGCTTATATTTTTTTCTATTGCAAAGATAATGCTTTTTGTGCTTGTAGCAAAATTTTCGCCCATATTTTTTGCTGGTAATTAATTATTTTGTAACTTTGTGGCATAGATTAATATGCCGTATTGTGAGTAAAATTCTTTGAGGGATTTTCGAATACGAGTGGATGTTAAATAGTTAGTGTTCTTTTAGCCTGTTTCTAATCGGACATCTTTTTAAGGTAAATATTTTTATAATAATGAAAATTCAGTTATCCATTGACTATCGTACAAATTGGGGTGAAGCTGTATGTGCAGAGTTTCTCATTAAGAAAAGCAAGGGGAACAATGTACGTCGTGAACTCATGTTAGAGACGGAAGATGGAGTCCTTTGGACGGGTGAGATGAATATTACCGACAAGGATGCTATCAGTCTGTCGTATTACTATAATATCAAGAAGGGCGATATTGTCGTTCGCCAAGGATGGATGGGCATGCCACGTTCTTTCCGCTTTGATAACTCAAAGAAGTTGAAGGTGCGTGATTTTTGGAGAGATCTTCCTGTACGTGCTCACATGTATAGCAATGCGTATTGTCATCTTCATAATCTGAAGATAGAGCATAGCTCAGAACTGACTTATTTTGACAAAACGCTTATTCTTCGTGTAAATGCTCCGCAGCTGCTCGAAGGCCAGGTACTTGCTATTGTTGGTGATCTTCCTTTAATGGGTGCCTGGGATGCCTCACATGCTTTGCGTTTGCAAGCAACAGGTCTGCATGAATGGAGCATTTCTCTCAGTGCCTCTTCTCTGGTCACTCCATTTGAGTACAAGTATGTTGTGTTGGACGAAAAGACTGGTGATCTGAAATACTGGGAGGAAGGTGCTAACCGTAAGTGCAATCATGTGTCGGTAGCTGAGAATGAGGTAGTGGTGCTTTATGATGACGAACTGCATGTTGATGCACGTCATTGGAAGGTGGCTGGTGTTGTCGTTCCTGTCTTTAGTTTGCGCAGCGAAGGCAGTCAGGGCGTAGGAGATTTTGGCGATTTGAAGATGATGGTTGATTGGGCTGCAAAGACTCAGATGCATATGATACAATTGTTGCCCATCTATGATACCACACAGACGCGTACATGGCAAGACAGCTACCCTTACAATTCAATTAGTATCTATGCTTTGCATCCTGTCTATATGGACATTCGCCAGCTTAATGACGTAAAGGATAAGGATTTTATGCATGAGTATGAGCTGCGAAGAGAACAACTTAATGGTGAGTTTACTGTTGATTACGAGCTGGCTGTGCGTTTGAAGCGTACTTACATACATCGCATTTATGAGCAGGAAGGAACAGAAGTTTTTGCTTCCGAGGATTATAAGAAGTTCTTCGACGATAATGCCAAGTGGCTTATTCCCTATGCTGCCTTCTCGTATCTTCGCGATAAATACGAGACTTCTGATTTTAATCGTTGGCCAGAGTTTGCAACTTATGACGAGGCTGCTATTTCACGTTTCTGTTCGCCAGCGCGCAAGCATTATAAAGATGTCGCTTATTATTATTATCTTCAGTATCAGCTGTATAAGCAGCTGAGCGAGGTGACTCGTTATGCTCGTGCTAACGGTGTTGTGTTAAAGGGTGACATTCCCATTGGTATAAGCCGTAATAGTGTCGAAGCATGGGTTGAGCCACATTTGTTCCATATGAATGGACAAGCTGGTGCTCCGCCAGATGCTTTCTGCAAAGAGGGTCAGAACTGGGGATTCCCCACCTATAATTGGGAAAAGATGGCCGAGGACGGCTATTCTTGGTGGAAGGAAAGACTGAGCAAGATGTCGCAGTTCTTTGACGCATACCGCATAGATCATGTGTTGGGATTCTTCCGTATCTGGGAGGTTCCATTGCATAGTGTTCAAGGATTGCTCGGTCAGTTCTCTCCCTCAATGCCAATGACACGTGACGAGATACGCATGTATGGTCTTTCTTTCCATGACGAGTATCTCGTTCCCCTCATCACCGAAGGCATTCTCTACGATACCTTTGGACCGGAACTTATGCAGAGAGTAAAGGAGCAGTTCTTGAATGTGTCGGGCAGAGACCGTTACCAATTGAAGCCCGAGTTTGATACTCAGTTGAAGATAAAGGAATTCTTTGCTGGTGCAGAAGACGAGGAGTCGGAGAAGATTCGCAATGGACTGTACTCGCTTACCAATCATGTCCTTTTTGTTCGTGACAAGGATAATCCAGAGATGTTCCATCCTAGAATTGAGGCGATGAGCGATCCTGCATTCACAGCTTTGGATGGCAGTGAGCAGAGTGCATTTAGTCGTCTACACAACGATTATTACTACAATCGCCATAATAATTTCTGGTACGAAGAGGCTAAGAAGAAACTTCCTGCTTTGGTTGAAAGTACAGGCATGTTGTGTTGTGCTGAAGACCTGGGCATGGTTCCTGCATGCGTTCGTCCCTTGATGGAAGAACTTCGTATGTTGTCGTTGGAGATTCAGACAATGCCAAAGGAATATGGTGTTACGTTTGGACGTCTGGAGAATAACCCTTATCGCAGTGTTGCCACAATCTTCACTCATGATATGGCCACTTTGCGTATGTGGTGGGAGGAAGATCAGCAACGTACGCAACAGTACTATCATGACATTTTGCAGAAAGATGGCATGGCTCCTGACAGCATTCCTGGTTGGCTTTGCGAGGAGGTAGTGGCACGTCATCTGTTCAGCCCTTCTATGTTGTGTCTTATCAGTTTGCAGAACTGGCTCTCTATAGACGACACGATGCGTTATCCTGATCCTTCAGAAGAGCGTATCAATGTTCCGGCCAATTCTCGTCACTACTGGCGTTATCGCATGCCGTTGTACATTGAACAGTTGCTGAATGCTGACAGCTTTAACGATAAGATAGCCAGAATGATAGAGCACGCAGGTCGTGCCTGATTCTTGTAGGCGGTATTTGAGATTTATTTTGAACGCAAAGATGCAAAGGCATTGGGGGGAACTCTAGTGGTCTTTGCATCTTTTTGTTTTAAATTAATAGCGCGTTGACTTTTTCTGAGGAATCAAAATTGAGAGTGAGATTATGGTGGAGTGAGATGGTTCGGAGTGAGATGGTGTGGAGTGAGAGAGAGGCAAATGAGAAATATTCGGGGTCAGTCCGAAAAGCCGGTTGCAAATATTACGCACATAGTTTCATAATATTCGCGGCCTCCTAATCCTTGATCCTCAGATAGTGATAAGAAAATTAAAAAAGCAACTCGGATTGAGTTGCTTTTAATGTTGTAGACAAGTGTGGAGAATATCGGAATCGAACCGATGACCTCTTGCATGCCATGCAAGCGCTCTAGCCAGCTGAGCTAATCCCCCATTTCTTTGTTTTGCGTTGCAAAGTTATATCTTTTTTAGATAATGGCCAAACTTTTTGTGTGTTTTTTGAGTTTGTTATTGCAAAAAAGTCTAAAATGCTCACAAGATTAATGTGATAAACATGATTTTTTTGTAAATTTGCGTCGTTTACGCGCGCGTATGTAACGTATGTGTGTATGTGCGTGTATAATTTTAGAATATGATTCAATGACTAACTAGCCATCCATAATCAAAACAATCACTATTAAAATGAAAAAGACTACCGTTTTTAATGCCAAGAGGTTTTTGTTATTGCTCATACTGCTCGTTACGGCAGGTAGTGTATTACATGCCGACCCTATTACACCTGTTCGTGCTCGTCAGATTGCGGCAGAATTTGTAGGGACGAAGTCTCTTCAGTCCGTTAAGCGTAGACGCGATGTAGCCTCGTTGCAGGAAAGCAAACCATTGTACGTGTTCAGTCGTGGCGAGAATCAAGGCTATGTCTTTGTGAGTGGTAGTGATTGTCTTCCTGAGATTATCGGATATACAGATAGCGGCGACTTTGATGAAGAAACAGCTTCGCCACAGCTTTTAGCATATCTTGATCACTTTTCACGGATGGCCGAAGCAGCCGAGGCTCAGAATCTTCCGGCTCGTCAACAGCGTAAAGCTGCTGGTACCAAGAACATCAAACCTCTGCTCACCAGTCACTGGCACCAGACTTGGCCTTACAACAACATGTGTCCCAAGCGCCCCGATTCTAACGACCTGTGTCTGACCGGTTGTGTGGCAACAGCTGCCAGTCAGATTCTTTACTACTGGCGCAAGGACATGCCCAGTCGCACTAGTTATAACACCCCTACATATAATGGTTGGAGTGGCAATGCCGATGTCACTGTGAGCATCCCTAGTGGAACACCACTCAAGTGGGATTTAATGAAGGATAGCTATGGTTCTTCCGACCCCAAAGAATATCAGGATGCTGCGGCATTGCTGAATTATGTTATTGGCACTTGCGACTGGATGGGCTATAATGCCTCATCAGGAGCCTATATCTGGGATTTGGTCGGACCTTTTGAGAAGCAGTTCAACATGCTCAGCAAGGAGATTCGCAAAAACCGTGACAGATATTCTCAGGCTAGTTGGGAGAAGAGAATCATCCAGGACCTCGAAAAAGGCTATCCGATAGAATATGCTGGTTATCAGGTTGAAGAGAATGGAAACTGGAGTGGTCATGCCATTGTTCTTGATGGCTATCAGATTAACGGAAACCTCTTCCATTTTAATTTTGGATGGGGCGGACAAGGCGATGGTTATTATACGGTTGAAGAAGACGGCGTCAATGGTTTTGGTGTAGACCAGGCTTTGGTGGTCGACATCCATCCTAAGAAGCCTAACTTGGATGGAAGCATCTTGCGTTGCCCTTCTGAACTCATAGCCCGTATGCCCAACAGTGTTACTGTCGAAGTTACAAATAACAGTACTCTGCCCTATCAGGGAGTGTATCTGTACTGTCTTTCCGGCACGGCAAAACTGAGTGCATCGTCGACAGTTACTGCCAGCGATAAGGAGACTCTCATACCGGTAGGTGAGTCCATGCAGTTTACTTTCGACTTCACTCCAACATCTACTAGGGGCTACACCATTTATCTTGCCGATGCCAACAAGAATGTTTTGGCTCAGACTTCGTTGGTGACTTGTGCAGGGAGTGAAGCGAAACTGAAGCTTGACGAGTTGCGCGCCGATGGCAGTGAGACCGAGACCATGACTATTGAAGGTAAGCAGGTTGAGGTACATCGCATTTACAATACTGGCAAGACGAACATCTATGCCACACTGACCAATGCCACAGATGCCACACTTTGCGCCCCCACCATCAAGGCAGAATACTGTGCCTACGACCCCGAAACCGGTACTTTTGGAAGTACAGTGACTAAGAGTCCCAAGACAACAGTTTTCCAGCCAGGTGGCACGTCGACCGTCGAGTACAATCTGCCTTTCGGCACCACAAGTGGCAAGCTCACCGAAGGCACCATCTTCAAGTTCTTCCTTACAGGTACTGCTGCAGCCAGTGTTACCAATGATATAGAATTCGAAGAAGGGCAGAATGCGCTTTATTTCAAGATGATGGGCAATGATATGACGCTAGCCGAAGGCTCAGATTCTACAGAATGCATTGTTAGTGGACATTACAACGAGCAGGCTTTCAGCGAGCAGGCAACCGACATAAACGTATGTCGTTACGACTTCACAGCTGTAAAGGGAATAAACTCCGTGCCTAAGGCTGCCAACAGCAATGCATTGTTCTATATGAACGAAGAGCAGAATATTCATGGCACAAATGTTATTGTAGATGGTGTTGCCGATGTGCTGGAGCTGACTCCTGGTTTCAGTTTCCTCCCCAAAGCAGATTTCAAGGCTTTGAAGGCCATCTGTCATGTCTCTCAGGGCGTAGGTAATTTCTCTACAGCCATTCTGCCTTTCGATTGCAAGGTGCCTGATGGCATGTTTGCCCGCAAAATAGACGAGATAACAACCACCTCTACTTCTGCTTGTGCAAACAGCAATGACACGATGCTGCGTGGCGTGCCTTATGTCATCCTCTCCGACAAAGCCATGGATCTGACAGCCGAGAACGTCTTGGTGAGTGTTGCCACCCCTGCCGATCAGGTTGGCAAGGCTTTCAAGGGAACCTTTGTCAACCAGACAGCAGTTTCTGGCAACTACCTTCTGTCAGAAGATGCAACTCCCTACTTTATGGCGGCTGTCGGGCAGCCTATCCCAGCACTGACAGGCTACATGAATGCTACAGGTCGTATCAGAATGAGTACTTCAGATCTTCTGTCGAGTGACAAAAAATTACGTACTTTGGTACAAACCGTTATGGACGGCCTGGGCATGTTGGCAGAACAGGACGGCTATGCTGCCAAGGCAGATATGGATGTGGCATACAAAGTATTGGCAGAAGCCGAGGCCATGATTACTTCTTATGCCACTACGGAGGAGATGAACGATAAGATCAAAGAGATAGAGGCTGCTTTGGCACTTGCTTCCAAGTCTAGTATGAAGAAAGGCAGCAATGGCTTTATAGACAAGACCCTCATGATTGCCAACCCCTCTTTCGAGGAAACTACTCTTTGCAAAGGCTGGACACGTACCGACAGTGAGGGCAATGCCGACACCAAGAACTTCAAGAGCAGTAATATTACCACTTCGCTGGCCAATTACATGTCGGGTGCTGATGGCAGCAAGGTGCTCATCATCCAGAAAGGTGGCTACACAGTGAGTCAGAAGGTCGAGGGCTTGCCTAATGGTGTTTATCAGTTGGTGGTAAGTGCATCTGCCGATTACGACCAGGATGTCGAGGTCTTTGCCGGCGACCAGCACGTCACTACCGTTTCCAGCGACTTCGGTCCCTTCTATTTCATGGACGTTGTCGTGGACGACGTCAAGGTCGAGGATGGTACGCTCGTCATCGGAGCTTCTTCGGTCGACGCCAATATCAAGGTCGACAATTTCCGTCTCTACTTGAAGGAGGCCGATGTCACAGATATAATCCTCACCCCCACATCTGCCGATGAGCGGAGCGTTAAGACTGGTGTGTACGACCTGAGCGGACGCAAGCTGAGCGACAGCCGTCAGCTGAAGTCTGGCATCTATGTCATCAACGGCAAGAAGGTGATGAGATAAGTTTGAAAAGTTAAAACAATAGATATGAGAAAGACTTTATTTGCCGCTATGGCTATCAGTTCGTTGGGTGCCATGGCCCAGGTTTCGGAGCGGGACTTCGAGTTTCGTACCTTGCGTCCGGAGCATATCGTGAACTATGTGACCGATGCTACGGGTACGCGGCTAGGTATGCATCGTGTAGGTGTGCCAGGCAAGACGTTTCCCCTCACCGGTGCACCCAAGATCCCCATTCTCCTTGTCGAGTTTCCCGACCGTCCTTTCTATGCTTCGGGCAAGACAAGCGAAGAAGTGCTCGAAAACTTCGATTATTACTTCAACGGCTTCGACGATGACGAGGTTTATCGTCACGTCGGCAGTATCGGTTCTGTTTTCGGCTATTTCAATGATATGAGTCGTGGCCAGTTCCTGCCCGACTTCGAGCTTATTGGTCCTATCATGATGGACCATGGCTATGCCACTTATGGCTACGATGGTGACAGTGGCTATGATGCCAACGTAAGAGCCTTGTACAAGGAGGCTGTCACGAAGGCCATGGAGCAGTTTGCGGTAGATTGGAGTAAGTTCGATAATAATGGCGACGGATCGGTTGATTTTCTGCACTTTATCCATTCCGGATGGGGGCAGAATATTAATCATAATGCCGACAAGGATGCTATCTGGGCAAAAGAGTATGGCGGAGGTATGACCATCACTCTGGACAATGGTCAGAGCGTCAAGCTTGCTTGTTTCGGCATCTCGGCCGAAGCACGTTACAAAAATGAGGGTCAGGTAGCCAAGGACATCGAAAGTGGAGATTTCCCTAATGGCTACAATCCTGACAATATGAAAATGGACGGCATCGGCGTCTGCCTGCACGAGATGAGCCATGCTCTCGGCTTGCCCGACTTCTACGATACACATTATGAAGCCTTCGGAATGGATATTTGGAGTATTATGGACTACGGAGAATACTGTGTAGACGGTTATCAGCCTGTAGGTTACACTGCCTACGAACGTAATTTCTTTGGCTGGGAACCACTCGAAACACTTACCGAGCCTCAGGTACTCACGCTGAAGTGTTTTGTCGATGGCGGAGTGGGGTACAAGATAGTAAATCCTGCCAACCCGAACGAATACTATGTTATAGAGAACCGCCAAGGCAAAGGGTGGGATACGTATCTGGGCTCGAGGGTAGGACACGGATTGCAGGTTACGCATGTTGATTATAATGAAAGCAAATGGTCGAACAATAGTGTCAATACTGATGCCAAGCATCAACGCATGACCATCATCGCTGCCAATAACAGTTATCTTGGCACAAATGTCGCGTCAAGCATGTCGGAGTGGCGCGAATGCCTGGGTGGCCAGTTGTATCCTGGCACTACGTTCAACTTCAATCTCACCGACGAGTCTACGCCTGCAGCCACAGTCTTCACCCCCTACAACAGCCGTTACTTTATGTCGCAACCTCTGCGCAACATCACCGAGAACGAAGATGGTACGGTGACGGTATGCTTCCGTACTAATGGCAAGTTAGACGTGCCCGAGACCAATGCTGCAAGCGACATTAGCGAGCATGGCTTTACTGCCAGTTGGGAGCCTGTCGAGAATGCCACAAAATACGTCGTCGAGATGGAGATGGAGGGCGAGAGTGCACGTGTCGACACGCTGAGCGAACTCAGCATCTCCTACGAGGACCTGAAGGCCAGTACGGCTGCCAGGTTCCGCGTCATGGCCTTGGCCGATTCGCCCGAAGACTACATCGGCAGTGACTGGAGCGAGTATGTCTATCTCAACACCGATGAGGATACCATCGATCAGTTGCCCGACAGCGAGAAGATGGTACACGTGTATGCTATGAATGGCATGCCTGTAACTTATTGTAAGGCCAGCGATATACGCCGCCTCTTCATCCGTACCGGTGTCTATGTGGTTAAGTATCAGAATGGCTCAACCCGAAAAGTCATGATAAAATGAGAAGGTTCCTTTCTGCTGCTTTCTTTCTCTTTTCTGTCATGGCGCTAGCCGTGCCGGCCAAGCGTGTAAAGCGCATCATCACGCTGCCCGACGGCTCGCAAAAAGAGGTTGTGCTGAGTGGTGATGAACATGTCCATTTTTATCTCGATGCCGACGGGAATACCTACGAGCAACGCTCTGACTATGAATTTATTAAGGTAGATAAGAAAGAACTACTCGACCGCTGGCAGCAACGCTTGTCGCTACGCAATGCCACGCGTGCCCGTAGGGCAGCTGCCCGCAAGGCCAAGTGGGGCTCGGCATCCAATCCTATTTCGGGTAGCAAGAAGGGATTGGTCATTCTGGTTAATTTTTCCGACAAAAGTATGACACCTGCCCACAACCTGTCCTACTTCAATGACTACTTCAACCTTGAAGGTTTCAGTCAGGACGATATGGCGGGAAGTGTGCATGACTATTTCAAGGAGTGCAGCTATGGCCAGTTCGATCTCACCTTTGACGTGGTGGGGCCTGTCACCGTCAGCAAGTCCATGTCCTACTATGGCAAGAACAACAGTGTTGGTGATGACATGCATCCTGGCGAGCTGGTCATCGAGGCTTGCCGTCTGGCTGATGAGAAGGGAGTCGACTTCTCCACCTACGATTGGGATGGCGATGGGTATGTAGATCAGGTCTATGTACTCTATGCTGGCTATGGCGAAAATGCTGGAGCATCCTCGAACACTATTTGGCCGCATGAGTGTGACCTCACAACCGAGGAAATGTATGGCGATGGTACGGGGCCTGTTTTTTTAGATGGTGTAATGATTGATACCTATGCCGTGTCATCCGAATTGGCAGGTAGCCGAGGAACGCGAGTCAGCGGCATCGGCACAGCCTGTCATGAATTCAGCCATTGTATGTGCATTCCCGATTTGTACGACATCAATTACAGTCTCTTTGGCATGAACTCTTGGGACATTATGGACTGCGGTTCCTACAACGGCAAACTCGACGACGGTGAGTGTCCCGCAGCCTTTACCAGCTACGAACGCATGTACTGTGGATGGCTTACTCCCACTGTTTTGTCCGATCCCTGCCAAGTGTCTCTTAAGCCGCTCAATACCAATGCCGAGGCTTACATCATCTATAACCCCGCCAATCATAACGAATATTATTTGTTGGAAAACCATCAGCAGCAAGGGTTCAGTACGTATGATGCAGCCCATGGCATGCTTATTTTGCATGTCGATTTCGACAAGAAGTCATGGGAGGAAAATACCGTCAACGTAATGCCGGGGCACGAGCGTCTTACCATCATTCCTGCCGATAATTCACGCAGTGAAAGAAACTTGTATGGCGACACTTGGCCGGGCACGAAACAGAATACCTCGCTCACCGACACCACAACCCCTGCAGCCACCTTGTACAACCGAAACACCAACGGACGTAAGTTCTTGGGCAAGCCCATCACAGATATTGCTGAGAACGATGGCATCGTCAGCTTCACCTTCGATGGTGGTGTTCCCTCCGCCGTTCCTTGGCTCAAGACGACAAACGGAGATGAAGAGGTGGAGCTGGGAAAAGTAAGGATTTATGATTTGAATGGACGTGTCACCGAGCAGCCCCCATTGCATGGCATTCATATAGTTAATGGCCGAAAAGTATTAAAGTAATACGAGGCGGGTTCTGAGCAATTGTTCCGTTATGCCCTAATGGGCTTGAATGGCAGTTTTACGTCATTTGTACAATGCTTATTTCGTTGCTGCAGCTTTTTGGAAATCTCGCTAGACTTTTTCTGAAATCTCGCTAGACTTTTTTGAAAAAGACGCTACGGAATTTCTGAAAAGCTGCAGCATCTTTTGTTTGCAATTGCAGCGTCTTCAGCCCGAAGACGTTTTTTTTGTTTTTGTGATGCTTGCAATAAGTGTTGTGTGAGGTCCTCGGTGATGGAGAAAAGTTTTTAGGCGTCATTCTTGAAATGTGTATTCCAAGTGTAGGATGTGTCAAATAAATTTCCATCATTTTTGCCTTGTTCTTGCTTTTCGTCTCTTTCCTCCGTTCAGCCTTCTTTGTGTGTTCGCTTTTGTTGCAACTATCATTTCGTCTGGCCCTTTCTTTGCAGTCTATGTCCCATTATTCGTTGTGTTCGACACATTTTCTGCGGCATAATTTTTATTTTATAAATAAATTTGTTAACTTTGCGGCGAAATAACAGAAAATTATGTCTACAGAAAACAATAGCGAAAATGGTATGTTGCGTGCTAAAGAGCGCGAACAGGAATTGAAATTGCCCAAGGGCATGACTCTCATTAGTGCCGATACGGCCGAGCAGAGTCTGGCATCTGGCGTGTGCAGTGTCTGTGGTGCTACCAATGACCCCGATGCATTGTTCTGCGAACATTGTGGTGCACGTCTGCGTGAATTGCTCTGCCCCAAATGCGGGGCTCCTTTGAGCGAGGATGCCGATTACTGCGAGCGTTGCCATACCTATGTCAACACCGACCATTGTCCTTTCTGCAATGGCTTGGTTGACGACCACGACACATTCTGTCCCAGTTGCGGAGCCCCCTTGTCGGGTATCGAATGTCCCGTATGCCACAGTCTTGGACATTTTGGCTTCTGCGGTTCGTGTGGCACTCCTCTCACCGATAGTGCCCGCCTTGAACTGCAGATGGCATGGGAGGATCAGCCCTATGCCGATAAGGTGCACCAGCTGGAGGAGGAACTCGAAAAGCTGTGGCTTACACGCCCTGTGGAGAGCGAGCAGCAACAGGCCGACATCGAGCGGGTGCGTATGCTGTGCCAGCGTGTGAAGGAACTTATGGCTCAGGAGGGCGAGAATACCTATCAGGTAGAAGGAGAGCCTGACAATGGCCCCGTTCCGATGAGCGAATCTGAGTTGAAGCAGAAGATCCTGAACAAGCAGGAAGCCCTGCAGGTACTTCTTGATACTATGGCTATGCCGCCTCAGGAGAATTCGGCCTTGGCTCGTAACTATGCCATGGCCCGCAAGCCCCATATAAGCCGTCTGGCATGGAAGTGCAATTACAAGCACGCCCTGCATACTAGTCCGTTGGGCTGTGCATGTCCGAAGATGGGTGGCAAGTGGGTGATAACGGACGGAAGGACGGAGATACAGGATGATTGAAAACCTTAATCTAGAATACGGGATATGACAACTATAAGCGAATATAAACAGAAAACGGATACAGCCCTGAGCAGCACCGACAGAACGGTGACGGGAACCAATCTCACGAAGGGACAGTTCGTGCCCAGCCTGCAGCCTCTGATGCCTCAGGCCGAGGCAGCAGAAGGCATCACCATGCACGATGCCACGACGGCACGCACTGGTGGCCAGAAGGGTAGCACGGTGCCGCTGATCTCGGCTGGTGGCGAAGTGGAATTTGTGCTGAAGGGATTGCGCTACAAGGCCGTGAAGAGTATATCGGAGAGTAGCGGCGAGGCACAGCTGGTGCTGGTTGAGCGCAACGAGAAGCGGTACTGTCTGAAGGTGTACTATCCCAACTTCCATTTCAAGGATCAGATACTCAATGCCGTGTGGAATATGAATGTCGACATGGTAGTGAAGCTGCACGACTATGGCCGCACCGTAGTGAATGGCTTGGAGCGCGACTACGAGCTGATGGAATATCTCGAAGGAGGCACTCTTTCGCAGTTCCGTCTTGAAGGCGACATGCGCAAGTTCCGTCTCATAGCCCTGCAGGCCGCCGCAGCACTGGCAGTATGCCACAGCTTCGGCATCATACACAAAGACATAAAGCCCGGCAACTATTTCTTCCGCGACACGGAGCATACACAGCTGGTGCTGGGCGACTTCGGCATCAGTACCAAGATGAAGGAGGGCGAGGAGCTGTTGCGCACCAGTCAGGCACGCACGCCAGCCTTTGCAGCCCCCGAGATGTATGATGACGTGATAGATGGCGAGGTAGAGATCGACAACAAGGTGGACTTCTACTCGTTGGGCATCACGCTCATGTATCTGTGGTTGGGCAAGAGTCCTTTCTCGAAGAACGAACGCCTGATGATGCGTCTCAAGCAGGAAGGCCGCCTGCCTCATCTTGACGAGTTGCCCGAACGTGTGGCCATGATTGTGAGGGGTATGACGTGCGTCAACCCACGTCGCCGTTGGGGCTTCGAGGAGGTGGAACGCTGGTTCAAGGGCGAGGACGTGCCTGTCGACACGAGCAGTGTGTATCTGCGTTACAAGAACTTCATCGTCGATCCTGAACGTAACCTTGTGGCCCATGACATACGCGAGTTGGTGCCGCTGCTCTACGAGAACCAGGATCTGGCCATCCGCTATCTTTACAGCAACCGCCTCAGCACTTGGCTCGACGAGTGTGGCAACAGCAAGATGGCTGTGTTGCTGAACGATATCGTCGAGCATCGTTTCCCCACCAATCAGAAGGCTGGTCTTATGGCTGCCCTGTATGCCCTGGAGCCCAACTTCCCCTATTACGACATCAGCGGACAGCCTTGCCGCAATGCTTCGGAGATAGCGCTGACACTGATGCGCAATGCCAAAGAGTACCAGTATCAGCTACAGGACCCCAACGATACGCTTTTCGTGTATCTCGACTCACACTTCTCGCTCAACCTGGACCGTCTCCGCAATTATTTCCAGCCAGCCAACGACAAGTCGGTGCTGAAACTGGTGTACGAGGTGGATCATTCTCTGCCCCTGCTCACCACGGCCAAGTGCGATACGATCGAAGACCTTGTGTCGGCCTATGCCTCGACCGAGAGAACGGACGATGAATGGAAGGCTATTACCGATGGCAGACTACTGGCATGGCTGTATGGACATGCCGAGATGTCGATGTGCGAGGGTGTGAGATTCATCACCTCGCAACAATTGCTGGACGAGCGTACCACAGCCTATCAGGTGCTGTACAGCATAGACCGGAAGAGTGGCTTCGACCTGGCTGATGCCAATACCGTGGCCAAGGTGGCCGACCTGATGGCCGAACGCATGCGTCTGGCACAGGAGTTGAGTGACGAGGACTTCGAACGCGAGATGAAGGATTTCATTGCCGTGGGCGGACGACTGGAGATGTATGCCAAGCTGCATCAGTGGAACAACACCCTCATGTCCATGCAGGACATCCTGAACATGACGGCACCACACAATACCGAGCGCTATGCCATGTACGACATCCGCACAGCTGCCTACAAGCTGTGCCGAGCTATGGGTGGCCAGCCCGCCTACGAGTTCCAAGGCGAAGATTATCATGCCGTTGTGCTGAATCCCGACGAGCTGCACAACCTCCCCATCAAGGATGTGCGTGCCGCCATCCGCAACGGGCATCTGGCACAGTGGATGAGTGTGTTCTATCACGAGGATCCCACCATAGCCTTCGAGGACGAGCAGCAATACAACGAGATGGTGCGTACCTTCTTGCAGACGGTAGGCTCTTTCGATGGAGGCGAGATTCACTACAAGCGCTTCACCATTGCCCAGGAGCAGCTGGAGCGAAAGGTGGCAGAGAGCCGTGAGGCGTGGAGCAAGAGTATAAAGAACAAGAATGTCTTCAGGACGTTCTTTGTGGCTGTCAATGTCATCTGGCTGGTCTTGCTTGCCGTGCTGGGCATCAACGAGACTGTCAATATGCAGAATCATGTCTATGCCTACACCATGATGCTTGTGGGTATGCCCGTTGGCGTAATCATGGTGATGCGCAACTATTTCCGTGGCAACGGCATCTCTCTGGGCCTGCTCTATGCTTTGGGTGGCCTGCTTGTGTCGCTTGTCCCTGCTGCGATATTGTCGCTATGCCTGCACAACTATCCCGGTACAGCCCGGTGGGTCGTCCTGGCCATGTCGCTCGGCTATGTGGCATTTGGCTTGAAGTATGCCTTTGGCAAAAGCTCCATAGCATCGATAACCGATGACATGAAGGACGCGTTCAAGGTGAATGAACAACGTGCCCTGAGCGAGATGCTCTATTACACCTTCCGTTCACGCACCTTCAAGTTCAAGGGCAGCAACTTCGCCTTGATGGATGATGCTGTGGGTGAGGCTCGCAGTAACAGCACGGAGAAGGTCATAAACTGCTTTATGTGGAGCCTTCTGCCTGCTGTCCTCATATTGGCTATTGTTTGGTATCACAACGACCTGCTCGACCATTACGGTCCCAACATCGATGCGTGGAAGCTGAGTTGGTTTGATTTCTGGTACCAGCTCAAGGCTCTGTTTAGATAAGAAAACGCCAAGTCCCCCCAACCGACTAAGCGCCAAGTCCCCTAACCGACTAAACGGCTAAACGATTAAACGCCAAGTCCCCTAAACGACTAAACGACTAAACGGCTAGTCCCCCAAACGACTAAGCGACTAAACGACTAAACGCCAAGTCCCCCAAACGACTAGTATCCCAAACGACTAAACGACTGAAATAACATGGTTTGTCAACACTGCCATAAAGAAAACCGCCCTCAGGCTATATACTGTAAATGGTGCGGAAAAAAGGTTGAGTCAAAGATTAACCCTCTTGACGACATTGTAGGGCGTGACGATGTGAAGCGCCAACTGCAAAGTATCGCCAATACATTTGCTTTTATCCAGGCACGCAAGGAGACGGAGAATATACGTCTCTCGGCCAACAGTATCATCATTGGTGAGACTGGAACCGGTAAGACGATGCTGGCACAGGCAATGGGCGAGTTCTTCTTCCAGAACGATATCATCAAAACGAACAAGGTGACGGTGGTCGATGCTGTCGACTTTGACCGTTTTGTGAAGGATTGGGACGACAATATCAAGAAGGCCCGAGGAGGTCTGCTTGTCTTTGACAATGCCCAGAAACTCCTGCCCGACACCTTCTCCAATAGTGTCAATCCTCTCGACAAGGTCTTTGTCGAGATGCAGAAGTGGAAGGAAGACCCCATCGTGGTCATAAGCGGTCTGCCTGGCGGACTGGAGAAGTTCTTCGAGAAGAATCCATCAGTGCGCAACCGTTTCAAGTATTTGTTCCGACTCAATCCCTTCGGCTTCGAGGAGATGACGCAGATCTGCCGCTCTATGCTGTCGAAGAATTTCGGTTTGGAGGAGTTCCAGCCTTCAGCTCTGAAACGCATGCTACACCTCTTTAAATATCGTGTGAAGACGAAAGACGACAGCTTCGGAAACGGCCATCTTGCCTATCAGGTTTCCGAGGACATCTTTGCCAGCTTCATCTCGCGAGGCATCTCCAACGACAACCTTGAAGTCCTGGAAGAGGACATCCGAGGCTATGTCCCCGAGATACTCACTCCCGAGCAGGTTCTCGACAGCATGGACGAGTTTGTCGGCGCAGAACCAGTCAAGAAGGCTGTGCGCGAAATAGCCAGCGAGGTGCAGGCAGCATTGGCACGCGAGGAACGTGGTCTTGGCGTCGGAAAACTTCCTGCCATGCACATCATTCTCACCGGTAATCCGGGTACGGGAAAGACAACCATTGCCAGAAAGCTTGGCGAGGTGTTCGAGAGTATCGGCTACCTCGACAGCGGACATGTGGTGGAGGCCGACCGCAGTCAGATGGTGAGCAGTTATATAGGCGAGACACCGAAGCTCGTCGACCAGCTCTGCGACAAAGCCATGGGCGGAATTCTCTTTATCGACGAGGCATACACCCTTGCGCCGGTACGCTCCGACGGCACGCGTGACGAGCAGGGTGCTCAGGCCCTGGAACGCTTGATGAAGCGAATGGAGGACGATCGCGGCAAGTTCGTGGTCATTGCAGTGGGATATCAAAAGGAGATGGACAATCTCTTCCGTATCAATCCTGGTGTAAAGAGCCGTTTCAATCGTTTCATCAACCTCGAGGACTACAACGTCGACGAACTGGTGCAGATAATGCAGAAGTTCGTGGCAAAGGCAAAGCTCAACATGGACGAGTCATGCCTGAAGAAAGTGCGTGAAGTTATTGAGGTGATGTACGAGACGCGCGACAAGACTTTTGCCAACGGCCGTGCTGTGCGAGAACTCTTCGAGGGTATCTGTCGCAAGCAGGCCGAGCGTGTTCATAAGTTGCCCGTAAGCCAGCTCACCGACGAGGTGCTGTTGGGACTTACAGCCGACGATGTGCCTTTCGAGGCCCCACGCACCATCGACTACGAGAGTGTTCTGCAGCGCTTCGATTCCTTGGTAGGCATGGACAATGTGCGTCGCGAAGTGACGGATATGGTCACAATGCTCAATATGCAGATTAGCCGTGGCGAGAAACCCTCGCAGCTGTGCCGTCACTATGTCTTCACCGGCAATCCCGGAACTGGCAAGACCACCGTGGCACGTATCATGGCCGAGGTGCTCCATGTCCTAGGCATTGTGAAGCGTGGACAGCTTGTCGAGGCCGACCGCAGCATGATGGTGGCCGCCTATTCTGGTCAGACGGCCATCAAGACCAACCAGCTCATCGATTCCGCTCTGGGTGGAGTCCTGTTCATCGACGAGGCCTATACTTTGGTAAGTAGCGATATGGATGTCTTTGGCAAAGAGGCAATTGACACGCTTCTGAAGCGTATGGAGGACGATCGCGGCAAGTTTGTCTGCATCGTGGCGGGCTATCCTGCCGAGATGCAGCGTTTCATGGATTCTAATCCGGGCTTGCCCAGCCGTTTCACCCAGACAATACATTTCGAGGATTACTCTGCCAAGGATCTGGCCGGGATATTCTTCAATATGGCCAGTGCGCACAACTTTGTTGTTTCCGAAGAAGATAGCCTTGGCGTGGAGCGTTACTTCGAGAAGATGTACGCTATGCGCACAGCCAACTTCGGCAATGCCCGCGAGGTGCGCAAGGTCTACGATGCTGCCGTGGCAAACCAAAGCAAGCGTGTCTCTACGCTGATGACCAATCCTATGTTCGACACCCAGCAGATGTTCGAGCTCACCTTGGCCGACGTGGAAGGCGAGAAGGCCGACGTGGCACGTCCCCTGGAGGAGGTGCTCTCCGAGTTGGACGAGTTTGTCGGCATGGCCAGTGTCAAGGAGGCCATTCGCCGTCTCTCTGTCCAGATGATGTTCCTGAACGAAAGGGCGAGAATGGGATTGGGAAATGCCGAGCCTATTCCCGTCAATATAGTGCTTACTGGAAATCCCGGTACGGGAAAGACGAGTGTGGCCCGCAAGCTGGGCCAGGTGCTGCAGAGCGTCGGCTTGCTTTCATCAAGCAAGGTCGTAGAGGCCAGTCGTGCCACGTTGGTCGGGAAATATATGGGCGAGACGCCCAAGCTGGTCAACGGACTTGTCGAGCGTGCCATGGGTGGCGTGCTGTTCATCGATGAGGCTTACACCTTGTCGCAGGCCAACGATCAGTATGGGCGCGAGGCCATCGACACCTTGATGAAGCGCCTGGAAGACGACCGTGGCAAGTTCGTTTGTATTGTGGCCGGCTACAAGAACGAGATGGATACGTTCCTGGCTGCCAATCCCGGTCTGTCCAGCCGTTTCAACTACAGGCTACACATCGAGGACTATACCGTGGCCGAACTGGCGCAGATCTTCATCAATATGATTTCAAAGAAACAATACGTCCTGGCTCCCGATTCCAAGATGGCACTGATGAAGACCATCATGGAGATGTACCAGAACAAGACGGAAAGTTTCGGCAATGCCCGCGAGGTGCGCAATCTGGTGCAGACAACCCTTCAGCGGCTTTCTTCCCGCGTGACAGATCTGCCCGAGGGAAAACGCACCCCCGAAGCCTATCAGACCATTCTGCCCGAGGATATTTCCGATAATCTGGAAACGAATGTGACTTTCCGCATACAATAGTATAGCGGTTATGCGGTTAAATCGGTTTTAAGGTTATGCGGTTAAATCGGTTATGCGGTTAAATCGGTTATGCGGTTAATTCGGAAATTAGGAGTATTCTTTCGAAATCTCGCCGAAAAAGGGCTTTAGCCCGACCTTAAAACCGTATAAGCGAACAAGTTGAACGAAAGTTTATTAACATAAAAAAAGAGAAACAACGTGATATACTGTCCTAAATGTAAATCAGAGATAGACTCCGACTCTCGCTACTGCGACCAGTGCGGACAAGAACTCTTTTATTGCTCGCATTGCGGAAGGGTGGGAAAGGGACTTCGTTGTACTTCGTGTGGAGCGCAGATGGTCCGCTATGAGGAACTCAGCGCTGAACTCCAGAACCTGGAAGCGTCGAGCAGGCAGACTGTCACCAAGCGCGAGAGTGTGTTGGCAGCAGCCATGGGTGTGACGCAGCGCAGTGGCATCCCCCAGCTCATTCTCGTCAACGATAGTCTGCACATGCGTCTTGCCGGTGCCGATGGCGCTGTGCTAGGGCGCCGAAAGGGCATCTACCATGATGTGTTGGCATCATGCCATTACATCTCGGGCATCCATGCCCAGCTGAATTACTCTGTACAGGGTGGGTGGACGATTACCGACCGTGGTTCGAGCAACGGCACGTACATAAACGGGCGCAAACTCATTCCTAACGAGGCATCCCGCATTGCAAATGGCGATAGGGTAGTGCTGGCAAATGTCGAGTTTCGCGTGGAGGTAAAGTGATATGGAAGATGCTTGTCATTGTTCCTGTTAAGTTGAAAAGATAGAAACTAATGCATAAGATAACAGTTAGTGCCAGTAGTCAGACAGGCATGGTTCGCGATCATAACGAAGATGCCGTCCTGGTCTCACACCAGGTCATAAGGGATGCCGAGGTCAATACCAGTGCCTTGTTGGGCAGCAACGACCGTTATGTGGTGGCTGTGTGCGATGGCTTGGGCGGACAGAACGCAGGCGAGATAGCCAGCATGGATGCGGCCGAGCAACTCGAACACCGTTTCCAGACGTTGCGCCCCGGTCAGAGCATCGAGCGCATTCATCAGGTGCTGAAGGAGTGGGTCAAGGAGGAGCATTGCTATCTTCTAGCCTCTGGCCAGGACGATCCCGGCATGGAGGGCATGGGCACAACTCTCGTTGCCCTGTTCTTTTACGAGGGGCGGGTGTGTTGGATGAATTGTGGCGACAGCCGTCTCTACCGTCTGCGTAGGGGCATCCTGCGTCAGCTCTCTTCCGACCATTCCCTGATTAATATAACACACAAGTCGACCGATGCGCACGTCATCCTCAACTGTCTGGGCGGTGGCGTCGAAGATGTCTACCTTGATTTTGAGGATATGACCAGCGAGGTTCTCCAGGGCGATGTCTTCCTGCTTTGCAGCGACGGCTTGACGGACATGCTGAAAGACGAGATGATAGAGAAGATACTGAACGAGACACCATCCGCCCATGCGCTCACCGAGGCTGCCATCCAGTGTGGCGGCCTGGACAACGTGTCGGCTTGCGTGGTCAAGGTCGACAGTATCGCATCTGCAAACTAATGTAAATAACTAAATATCAAAATACATGCCTTTAACATTACCAGATAGGTTACCAGCTATAGAATTGCTCAAGGAGGAGAACATCTTTGTCATTGACTCCTCGCGTGCACACTCTCAGGACATTCGTCCCTTGCGCATTGTTGTGCTCAATCTTATGCCTTTGAAGATCACCACCGAGACCGACTTGGTGCGTATCCTCTCCAACTCCCCTCTGCAGTTGGAGATCTCGTTCATGAAGGTCAAGGCCCACACCAGCAAGAACACCCCCATCGAGCACATGAAGGCCTTCTACAAGGACTTCGAGTCAATGCGCGATGAGAAGTTCGATGGTATGATCATCACCGGTGCGCCCGTGGAGCATCTCTCGTACGAGGATGTCACGTACTGGGACGAGATGATGGAGATCTTCGATTGGGCCCGTACCCATGTCACCAGCACATTATATATATGTTGGGCGGCCCAGGCAGGTCTCTACCATCATTATGGCATACCCAAGTACCCGCTTTCCGAGAAGATGTTCGGCATCTTCCCCCAGAAGCCCTTGGATGCCACGCTGCCCATCTTCCGTGGCTTCGACGACTTGTTCAACATGCCGCACAGCCGTCACACCGAGTTGCATCGCGAGGACATCCTGAAGGTTCCCGAACTCACCCTTATAGCCGAGAGCCCCATAAGCGGAGTCGGCATTGTCATGGCTCGTGGCGGTCGCGAGTTCTTTATCACAGGACATAGCGAGTATGCGCCAAACACGCTGGACACAGAGTACAAGCGTGATTTGTCCAAGGGACTTCCTATCCACAAGCCTCACAATTATTACACCGACGACGACCCCTCACTCCCTCCCTTGGTCACTTGGCGTGCACATGGCAACATGCTGTTCACCAATTGGCTGAACTATTATGTCTATCAGGAGACTCCCTTCAATCTTGGCGACATCCACTAGTGTCATTTCTTGTCAACCTATGAGAAAAATAGAATTGCTTGCTCCTGCACGCGATGTGCAGATTGCCCGAGAGGCAGTGTTGCATGGTGCTGATGCTGTATACATCGGAGCACCTCGTTTTGGTGCACGTGCCGCAGCAGGCAACTCTGTCGAGGATATCAGGCAGCTCGTCGAGTTTGCCCACGTCTATGGCGTTCGCGTGTATGTCACACTCAATACGATTCTCTATGACGAGGAATTGTCCGATGTCAAGGCATTGGCCCCCCAGCTCTGTCACATTGGCGTTGACGCTTTTATCGTGCAGGATATGGCTTTTCTCGAGATGGATCTGCCACCCATCTCGCTCCATGCCAGCACGCAGATGGACAATCGCACAGCCGAGAAGGTGAAATGGCTGAAAGAGCTTGGTTTTCAGCAGGTCGTGCTGGCACGCGAACTGTCCCTGAAGGATATCCAGGCCATTCATCATGCAGTTCCTGACGTAGCCCTCGAGGCTTTTGTGCATGGAGCCACATGCGTCAGCTACAATGGTCAGTGCTATGCCTCGCAGTATTGTTTCGGACGTAGCGCCAATAGGGGAGAGTGCGCACAGTTCTGCCGTCTGCCCTTCGACTTGGTCGACGCTGAGGGCCGTGTGGTGAGCGATTCCCATAGTGGAGAGCCAGTGCGTCAGCGGCATCTGCTATCCTTGAGGGATATGAACCGTTCCGACGACCTCGAGGCTATGATGGATGCCGGCGTGACGAGCTTTAAGATCGAGGGCCGGTTGAAGGACGCCACATACGTCAAGAACGTGACAGCATTCTATCGCCAGCGTATCGACGACATCATCGCTCGTCGGGCCGACGAATTTCAGCGTTCCTCCATTGGCATCTCTTCTGTCGATTTCGTCCCGCAGCTCGATCGGTCTTTCAATCGCGGTTTCTCCAGTTACTTCCTCACCGGCCGTCAGCAAAACATGGTGCAGCTCTGCTCACCCAAAAGTACAGGGCAGTTTGTGGGGCATGTCAAGGATATCAGGCGCAACTGCTTTACCGTAAGCAGCACCGTCTCATTCACCAATGGCGATGGTCTGTGCTTTATCGATGCAAATGGCAATCTGCAGGGGTTCCGAATCAATCGTGTAGAAGGCAACTGCTTGTATCCCAAGGATATGCCCGCAGGACTTCTCCCTCGTCTGCGTCTCTATCGTAACTACGACCAGGCTTTTGTCACAAAGCTCTCTCATCCCACAGCCACACGGCGCATCCCCGTCTCATGGACTTTGCATGAGGTGCAGGCACCGTCTCTTGCACCCGCAACGTCTTCTTCGCAGTCTCCCTCTTCTGCCGAGGCGTCTGCCTGTGGCGTCGAAGACAATGCTACCGGCACCATCGCCGTTCGCCTTGACTCTGTCGATGGCATTTCAGCCGAGATGCAGTTCACACTTCCACTCGCCGAGGCTCGTACCTCGCAGCGCGAGAACATCTCCAGGCAGCTGTCACGCTTGGGCGACACACCTTTTCTCGCTGATAGGGTAGATGTGCAGTTCTCTTCCGATTGGTTCATACCCTCCAGCCTCTTGTCCGATTGGCGTCGTCAGTTGGTAAGGCTGCTTCTCGACAAGCGGCTCCTCTCTTATTCGCCTCCCGCTCCGTTCCGCGCAGAGCATCCTTCCGAAGGAGGTCGTTTGTCATCCTCGCTGTCCTATAGGGCCAATGTCTCCAATCATCTGTCACGTACGTTTTACAAGAAGTGCGGAGCCACCTCCATCGAGCCCGCTTTCGAGTTGTGCGAAGATCAGAAGGCACGTCAGCGTACACTGATGACGCTAAAGTATTGTCCCAAATACGAACTGGGTCTGTGTGGCCAGTCCATTCCCGGACTCTCTCTGCGCAGTTCCGACGGACGCCTTTTCCCTCTCCGTTTCGATTGCAAGCATTGTCTGGTCGAGGTTATGTCGCCGAAGTCAGCAAACACATAAGTAAGTGAATATGAGAAGCTCTGGCAATAAAGTAATACGTTGTTTCTATCATCTCAGCATCTGCTTGCTGGCTCTGCTATGCCTTAACTCCTGCTTTTACCGTCACCATCGCGAGGGGGCCTGGGATGCTGACAGCGAACAGGCCGATTCTGTCGATTTCTTCGAAAAGCATCACTACACGGTGGGCTACACCTTTGTGGTCCAGGCCGACTCCCTCTCGCTGTGTACCGAGATTCCCTCGCGCGCCCAGTTCTTGTCTGTGGCGCCCGATTCCGTCATGGCCTACAGTGCCGACGAACTCATCGTTTCTGACTTCTGCATAGTTCCCGAGGATTCTGTCGACTCCGTTTGGGTGAAGGTCGCCCGCGACCAGGCCACGCAGGGGTGGCTCAGGGAGACCACGCTTCTGCCTTCCGTCTCCCCCGACGATCCCATCTCTATTGCCATATACAACTTCAGCGGGAATCATGTGTGGGGCACCTTCTCGCTCATGGGCATTGTGCTGTTCGTCCTCTCCATCCAGTTCTTCTTTTACATCCGTTCCGCTAAAGGCAGACTGAACGACAAAGGTGCGAAGCATTTCTTCTGGAAGAGCATATACAGCCCGTATCCCACCTTGCTGCGCATCGTCTTCAGCGGTTCGGCAGTCTTCTATTCCAGCATCCAGCTTTTTGCACCGCACATGTGGAGCGAGTTCTATTTCCATCCCACTCTCAATCCCTTTGCCGTGCCCCCCTTGTTGGGCGCCTTCTTGTTCTCTGTGTGGATTATGCTCCTCTTCTTCTTCGCCACTCTTGACGATGCCTTCCGCCAGCTCTCTTTCGGCAGGTTCATGCTCTATATGCTGCTCACCATTACTGTGCTTGCCATCCTCTATCTCTTCTTCTCACTCACTACACTGGTCTATCTTGGCTATCCGCTATACCTGTGCTTCCTGTTATGGTCGCTTTTCCGATACTTCAAGAAGTTGCGACCACGTTTTCGCTGCGGAAAATGCGGAAAGCCATTTCATGCCAGAGGCATTTGTCCACATTGCGGATCGAAAAACGAATAAGTTCGCGCGCGCGATATATATATAATGTGTGTTCTTCAGCACACTCTGTCCAATCTCCAAAAAACACGTTTTTTTGCCTTTTTTTCAAAAAAAGTTGCAAAAACGTTTGGTGGAATAAAAAAAACGCCGTACCTTTGCACTCGCAAACGAAAGGAAAGCCCTTCCGAAAGGTTGGGTATCTTTTTTGCCCTCTATCGAAAAGAGGTTAGTTCTTTGACAGATTTCCATAGACAGTAATTGTAGTACAAGATCAGCAAGATCGAACCGTCAATTTTCGGATTGAAATTAAGGTGTCGGGATAAAGTCTT
>JAGHUS010000124.1 GCA_018064685.1 Bacteroidales bacterium
TGTGGGCTGATAGTTCGCTCAACTGAGCATCATCAAGCCCTTTCAAAAACTCTGTTATTTTGTTATTGCTATTTTCTTCTTGTGTTTCAGATACCTGCTCCAGTGTTATTCTGCCAAGAATTCTGTCGAGAATACGACTTCCTGTGGATACCTCCCACCCATTGGGAGTCACCGCATCAATGTGCATTTTCGTCCCATCCATTACGAAATTCTCCGACACAAACCCCTTTAATGTTTTTGATGATGGGGAACCTATGTGTCCCGGTGAAATCATACAAAGAATTCTAAAAATCTTGTCAGCTATATGGATTTTTGGTTCATATTGATCTAGCAATGCTCCATACATTCTTAACTGCAACTGTTCTAACATATATTCCCTAATATTTTTTGATTTAGTTAAAATCTCTATTTTTTCCTTCGTGTGGATTTAATCTGTGGTTCTTCCTCCCTTGCCATCACTGCACCCATGGCAGGGTTGTTTTCATACTCATCCAAGAGAGAGAGGAAATCCAGCTGCTTTATCGTTGCCTTGACGGTGGAGGTCTGGGTAGTATTATCCTTTACTACCACCAACTGAGATTGCTTGCGCAAAATCTCTTTTACCGCATCGGTGCAATCAGCCGTCTGGACTGGATGCTGCCTCTGTATCTCATTGAACAATCGTATAAGCGAGCGTCCTACCGCCCAGGCGAGGTTCACTGGCACGGCATTGCCTATCTGCTTATACTGCGCACTCATATTGCCCTGAAATTTCCAATAGTCAGGGAATGTCTGTATGCGTGCATACTCTCTGATACTCAACGGACGTGTTTCGAGCGGATGACAACGCTCCGTCTGCTTCTGGCATGGTGAGCAGGTGAGCGTCAGCGATGGTTCATCAAGCGACAACCTTCTTGCCATGCCTGTCTTTCCTCCTCCCAAGAGCCAACTGCCACCCATATACTTTTTTGCTACTTCTTCGGGGAGATCACGCCAGTCACCGCCTTGTGGAACTAGTGAGAGAACCTCGCGTTTCTTCTCTGGATATTTCACTCCATCCGATGCTGGGACGTCGGTGTCATAGATGCAACTTTTGTAGAAAGCATCACGCAGTGTCATAACCCTCTCGTATGGACTAGGCCATGTGAAATGCACTCCATCTGCCACGTCGTTGCGTATGGCTATCAATATAAGTCGCTCACGCTTCTGTGGCACCTGATACATTATTGCCTTAAGAATACGTGGTTCAACGAGTGTATAGCCCAGTTCTGCTATAGTGTTGCGTATGGTTTCTATCGTACGTCCATCATCGTGTGAAGACAAGCCTTTGACATTCTCGCCCATAAACACCAGAGGCTGTATCTCCTTTACTGCTCTGGCAAGCTCGAAGAACAAAGTACCGCGCGTATCATTGAAGCCAGCCTGCTTGCCCGCATATGAGAATGCCTGACATGGGAACCCACCGGAAATGAAATCTACCTTTCCTCTTAATGGAGTGAAATCAATGTGGCGCACGTCACCCTCAACGACATTCCAGTCAGGGCGATTCATCTTCAATGTTTTGCATGCTGATGTGTCAAACTCATTGAGCATGACGTGATGAAAGCCTGCAAGCGACATTCCCAATGCTAAACCGCCACCGCCGGCAAACAGTTCTATGGAATTATACCTACGCAGTGGTTGTACGTCCTTCTCCGTGTCCCAATCAGTAGCCAGCATGGCTTTCACCTCAGGAATTGCTGACAGACGTTCCATATCGAAACCTGTCACTCCATCCTGCGTGACGGTAGGATACACGCCCTTATCAGCCCAACGCTGAGCCGATGAATTTGATGCACCCAATAAGGCTGCAAGATTATTTATTGAGATAAATTTCATATACCGTTACAAACCACCTTTTTTCTTGATTTCCTCTGCAATATCAGCTACCTTACTCTTGATGAGTTCACTGCCGTCTATTCCTTCCTCTTCAACTACCTCGCCGAATGCCTTAGCGAGTTTGTTGTAGAAGTCCTTGTCGCCTGTAAGTCGCTCCCAGAACTCTGCACCCATATACACAGGATAGGCTGCATTTATAGTCTTGTAATTGGCAGACATCTTCTCGCCATACAATATGCCGACTATCATGTCGTCGGTCTGAAGGGGAATACGGTCAAGACGTGCCTTGCCGACAAGTTTCTTGAAATGACCGAGTATCGTTGCTACGTCATCCTTGTTAATGGTCTGCGGACCAGCCTTGCACTGGCAGTACTTCCTGCGACCGTCAATGGCATCTACGAACTCAATGTCGATACCATCAATACCACTTGCACCACCAACCACTTCTTTGAGTTGTGAGATGAATATCTGAATGTTCTGACCAAAACTCGTATTGATGCTTGTACCCAGAATGCGAGGATACACCAAAGCCTTTGCAAGCGACACTGGATCAGTGCTGCCACAATAGTTTATCAGGAAAGGATTCACCTCAAAGTCCTTCAGTTCCAAAGTCTTTAACTTCTTCACATGGTTTGGGATGATGATAGTACGGAAATACTCCTTTCCGCTATTTATTATTGCTTGTTTCTGTTG
>JAGHUS010000111.1 GCA_018064685.1 Bacteroidales bacterium
TATTGTCCTAATTGCAAACAAAGTTTTGAAGGTAAGTTCTGCCCTGAGTGCGGAGCGAAACTCATAGAAGAACCACAAGCAAATGGAATCAGTATTAACCTTGGCGATGCCAATGCCATCAGCGGAGGTCTTAATATGCATGATAGTCACAATGTGTCTAATGTGGATCAGCGCGTCATAAATACGACAAATCATTCCACAGTGACAAATAACATTACGCAGGTGGAACGTCAGAAGACCGAGATGGAGATTCTTCAAGAAAAGAAGACACTTTATTTGAACGAGTGCAAGCGGGCACTGGAAGATAATGTCTTGGAACAAAGTGAGATAATTGCTTTGGAAAATCTTCGAATGCAGTTGGGGTTGCCTAAGGACGAAGCTGACAGAATCTTGGAGTCTGTTCGCAATCTAGCTATGCGTGGAGCCCGCCAGTCAGAACTTACGCCTATTGCCAAGATCAAGTTGAACCAACTGACGAAAATGCTGCAGGAAAACGAGGTGAAAGGCTTGGTTGCCCAAATTGGAGCTATGGAGGCTTTAGCCAACAACTTTTCAAATGAAGATCTGCAGATGAAGTATTGTTTGGTACTTGCTGCCTTGAAGCCAGAATTGGCTGTCAGCAAATATGAAGCATCGCATGTTGACAATTATTGGATGTCTTTCTGGATTTATATTGCATATCTCAAGTTGAACCGTGTGGCTGAAGCAGAGAATATTCTGATTGGAATGTATAAGTATCAGGGGTATCCTGAGGACAATCTGACATTGTTGGGATGCGTGGGCGAACTGATTAAAGGCGATTCTGCAACGGCAAAAACTTTCCTGGATGCAGTTGTTGGTGGTTACTCTCCATGCCTTCAGCGTTTGATGGACTCTGTCTATGTGTTGCTGGATCCTGTAATGGCAGCGGAACTCGGTGCTACAGAGCAATCGTGTGCTTTCTATCTTGTCAATCTCTATGGTTCTGAAGACCCTCGTATCCGTACAGAGCGTGAAGCCAAAGAACGTGCAGAAGCAGAAGCTAAGGCAAAGGCACTTGCCGAAGCTGAGGCGCGTGCAAAGGCAGAAGAGGAGGCTCGTAAGATAGAAGCTGAAGCCGAGGCAAAACGCAAGGCAGAAGAGGAAGCTCGCAGGAAAGAAGCTGAAGCCGAGGCAAAAAACAAGCTCGAAGAGGAAGTTCGTAGGAGGGCTGCAGAGGCACGTGCAAAGGCTGAAGAAGAGGTTCGTAGAAAGATTGCCGAGGCAAAGCGCAAGGCAGAAGAGGAAGCTCGCAGGAAAATAGAAGAAGCAAAGGCACGTGCAAAGGCAGAAGAAGCACAAAGAAATAGTGAAGTGCTGCAATATATCACGGTAAAAAATAAAAAACTTATTAGTACATCAAAAAAACTATCTGGTGATGTGATTCTTCCGGAAACCATCGAAGAGTTGGAGTGTGACTCTATTGTTAATCGCAAACAGTTAACGGGAATAACGATTCCCAAAACCGTTAAAAAAATCGATAGTAGTATTTTCGCTGGTTGTTCTAACTTGCAGACAATAGTCGTTTCTGAAGAAAATCCTTATTTTGATAGTAGAGGTAATTGCAATGCTATAATTGAAACGGCTACAAATAAACTGATAAAAGGCTGTAAATCCACTATTATTCCCACATCGGTGACAAGTATAAATAAAGGTGCATTTGAGGAATGTGTGGGTTTGAAAGGAATTACAATCCCAGACTCTGTGGCAAGCATTGGTGATTCTGCCTTCAAGAATTGCACAAATTTGACCAATATCGTTTTGCCTGCCAAATTGAATAGTATTTCATATGGTATGTGCGAAGGTTGTGCTCTAACACATGTTACTATTCCTGATGCAGTAACGGCTATTGATAACTGGGCATTTGGAGGTTGCAATATCACAAATGTTACTGTTCCCGATTCTGTAACAAGCCTTGGTGCTTTCGCATTCTATATGGATGGCTTGCTGAAAGAAATTTCCATCAAAGACGAGAGGCTTTTGCCACAACTCAAGGACGCGTTGCGTGATGAAAAGGTTAAGATAACTATACGAAATAAATCATAATATAAGCAAAGCCACTCAAATTCCCAATATGCCTCCATCATTATTCCATATACTTGGTACAGCGCGCGATGAGATGACGCATAGCGCTTTCATCGCGTGGCTGCTCAAAGGGGAAACTTGTGCAGGACAGATACCCTTTGATGATGCAAAGCATCCGTTGCACCTCTTCCTTAAGTGCATAGGAGTGGAAGAGGAAGAGATGAAGGGCATAGAGTCTGTTGAAACATTCACCGAGAAGATGTTGTCGAGCCTTAATGCGAACTGTAATAGTGCTGAGCGTTTGGATATCTATGTCCGAGTGAAACGTGAGGGTAAACTTGACCTGGAAGTGTTTGTGGAAAACAAGGTGTATTCCACAGAAATAAATGGAGACAAGGATGATGGCACTGCCCAAACGGTATCCTATTTCGAGGCTCTCAAGCACAGGGAGGCAAGTAAGCATTTCGTCTATCTGACCATGAAGGGGGAAAAGGCAAAGTGTGATAACTTCGTGTCTATCTCATACCAAAAGCTTATGGACGAAGTGCTTGCCCCGCTACAGACAACCGGCAAATACGGAGAGCGACTGAACGAATACATTGCCGCTCTGGAGACTCCAGCGCCTGAGGAAAATGGCGGAAAGTTCGATATCATGGCTATGTCGGCAAGTACAAAGGAGTACTATATAGGCGCATACAAATTGGACAGTGTCAATACTGATGACTTGAAAGAAAAAAGCAATTCGGAGAAATCGAAACTATGCTCGGCATGTTATGCAAATTCTGACAACGATTACTTGGAAGATGACATCATGGTTCAACTCAACGGCAAGGATCTCAGCAAGTACGACGTGATCATTGATGATAAGACAACCTTTGGTTGCGGACATAAGAAGGTGGCAGAACTCGTAGTGGCAAAGATTGTTTCGATACATGGAAAGGATAAGGCCGCAGAGATACTTAATGGCATTAAAGGGAAAGGCACGACGATTCTCGCCGATGCCAAAATGTACGATGAGGCAACTGAACATTTGAAGTACCCCCAGAGGAAGTATGCCCCCGTTTGTAAATCGGGAACAACAGACGTGGACTACTGGCTCTTGAAGCATTGGGATCATAGTCCTGACCACAAGAATGGCAACTTCGATCAACTGCTGGAGATTGTGAGAAAAGAATATTCAAATATAAAGATAGAGGGGGGCGGCAAATGATTTGTTTCAATGAAAATCTTCTCTGTCATTAAATTTTTCCCAACTCCTTACTATATATAATAATGTAACCGAAAAACATGAAACTATATGAAAGTAGCAATTGATCCAAACGGAACTCCATACTTGTTCATTGACGACAACATCCGCAAGGATTTGTACGGTTGTTGGGAGTCGACGGAGAACATCTCACTGATAAGAAAGTACAAGGAGAATGGTATATTCCTTCAGGAAACCTTGGAACTGGATGAATCGCTCCGAGGGTTGACCCATGAGGACGATCCCGTAGAAGTGAAGATAGTGCCAGACGAGAATGGCAACATGTGGCTCTGCCGCGACGAGAACGGCAACCTCAAGTTGTGCTGCTCGGAGCCGCAGAGAAACTCTGTCAATCCATGTTGGTCAGCATCGCACTGGGTGTATATTATTGACCATAGCGCATCACGCACAGCTTTGTTCCCTAACCCAAAGGATGAGTTCGAAGACCTCACTTGGGAGGACGAACCGCTGAGAGTGAAACTGGTAAGGGCATAATCAAGAATATGGCAGATATTTACGATTTCAGCGAGGTCCTGAACGACTTCGACAGTATGCTCCCCTCTGACTTCATTCGGAAGTATGACAACGACCTCTACCATGCCATCTGCAACGCGAAGAAGGGACGTCTCGTAATCCGTATCATTGAGGGTGGCAACGAGTACATGAAGGTGGGACAGTCCAAGAGTGGTACTACCCGTGCATTTGCCGAGGGCTTGCCTCTCGTCATAGAGTACCCAAGTGGTTCGTATCAATCCACGATTATTAGAACCATAGATTGGGAAGCCGGTACGTTCCGCACCAAGTGCAGCACCTACCACTTCCATTTTCTGGATAAAAAATAAAATGATATATAGCTAACTTAAATACATAATATTATGGAAAAGAAGAATATGTGTCCCACACCACTACCCGGGGCAGTACCTCCTCCATTGCCAGGCACAACGGTTCCTCCTGTACTGCCTAAAGTAAAGGAAGAAATGGAGGCAAAGGAAAGAGAAGCAAAATTAAAGGCCGAAGAAGACGCACGCAGAAAGGCGGCAGAGGCAGAGGCTCGCATGAAAGCTGAGATAGAGGCCAAACTCCGCGCTGAGATGGAGGCTAAGGCTAAGGCAGAAGCAGAGGCCAAACGTAAGGCCGAGGAAGAAGCACGCAGAAAGGCTGAGGCGGAAGCAAGAGCTAAGGCCGAAGAGGAAGCTCGCAAGAAGGCTGAGGCCGAAGCGAAGGCAAAGAGGATGGTGACCCCAGAGATGGTCATCAACAGAATCATCAAAGATTTGACGGAGCCTATCTGCTGGACAGAGAAAGTCAAGACAGGTATGTTCTCGTCAGAGACACGCGTACATCGCTACCTGAAGTGCAGCCGCCCGCTTACCTCTTTCGAAATGATTGTCATCTGCACTGGTGAGGCGAAGGATCCTGCGGAATACGACGCAAAGAAGTTGTACATACCTGCCAACTCCAAGAGTGATTCCTGTACCCCTGTCTTCCAATGCATTCGCGATTTGGCAAAGAAGTACCACGAGCCATTCCTGAAGGAGAAGGGTGCAGCCTATCCTTATTTCGATCATTTTGATTGGAATAGCATTAAGCAAGTGAAGCAGGTTTGCCCTCAGTTTGATGGAATGTACAGGACGGGCGAAGAAGCTAATCACGGATGCTCTGCTGGTCCGTATTTTCCTATCCTTAAATTACCAGTTACTAAATTATAAAATAATCTAAAAAATAAATACTCTTATGTGGGGAACAGAATTCCACTTAACCTACAAGTTTGTAGGAACAAAAGATCAGATTGATGATCTGCAGTCAAAGGCAGGGTCTTCGGATTCATTTGCAGAATTGTATGAAAAAGTCGTAGGAGCAACTCCTGATATTGACATCGAAGCTTCTATTTCTGATATAGAAAGAGAGGAAGACGACGTTCTTACCTTCATGCTCTATATAGAAAATGGAGACACGAAGCGGACACTATCAGGTTTGGAACTGACAATGGAAACTTTCGTCGAGAATTATCCTGATATGTCAGCTGGATACAGCGGCTATGACTCTGATGAGAATTGGTTCAGAAATTATGATGACGGAGGTCCTTCTGTCGTCTTGAATGGTGAGGAGTATTACAGCTATAAGAAGTTCTTTGATGATGCAGAAGGCAATTATGGTATCTACGGTAAGTCGATGTTGGAAACGCAGAAGGCAATCTACGACGAGGATGGTTCTATGGCCCACTTCTACGGACCCAGGAAAAGAAACTTTACGCATGGAAGTGATGATACTTGGGACAAATTGAGTGGTAATGACTCTCGTCCTGCAAACGTCATTCAGGACAAGATAGAATACAAGTACTCAAATACTTATGAAGGATGGATTGCTTGTGGTCTTACAGATTCTGATGGTGAAGACAACGAACAGCCGCTCTCACTTCACTTGCCTAAGAAACTTAACAATGGAGGAAAGGTTGTAGGCGTGGAACTTGGAGATTATGAGCGCAATATCGAGTTGTGGATTCCTGACACTGTCATCTATATAAATGGCGTAGGCTACGATGGCGATCAGGACATCAAGCTGCACATGGAGAATCGCAATCCGCTGCCTTCGCTCGTTTTGTGGAAGAAGACCGTGGATGACGAATTCACGGACTTGGGCTATTGTACCTACTCGGAGTGGCCAACATGGGCTGAGGATCACAGAGATGGCGATGGTTATGGCAGCGATGGCTATGACGGCTATGGAAATGACGGCTATGGTAGCGATGGCTATGTGGAGTGGGGCAGAATGGGCTGTTATGGATTCATCACATTGTGGGGTGAATTTGATGAGGACGAAATCGAAGGCTGCTATTACGACAAACTTACTCTCTATGTGCCTAAGGGAGCAAAGGGAAGTTATGAGTGCGATGACCGTTGGGGCACTGCAGGTAATATCATCGAAGAGGATTATGATGCAGAACCTGCCACCAAGACAGAACCAAAGGAAGAGGCTCCCGCAGCCGCTCCAAAGGAAGAACCTGCTATCAGCAACATCTATGTTGGCAAGAACGGCACTGAGCAGAAGGGACCTTACAGCGTGGAGCAGATCCAGGCATTGAAGGACTTTGGCGCTATCGACGAGTCGTCTCTTATATGGTATCAGGGTTTGGCAGCCTGGACAGAGCTTGGCAAGATCGACGAACTGAAATAGCCAAAGATGACAACGCTTGGCGTGAAGATATGGAACAAGCAGGTAGGCGTGCTTACCTGGAACAGTGAAACGTGTGTACCCCAGTTCAGATTTGATGCTGACTGGGGTACGCATCACTTGGACATCAGCCCTGTCATGTGTCCGCTCCGGCAAGCAGTCTGTCATCCCTTGCTGGCTCAAAAGACCAGCTCTTACTATTGCCATCTGCCTTACTTCCTGTCCGATTTCATGCCTTGCTTCAAAGGACGGCCGAAGGGTGTCAACCCTGTTCTGCTATTGTCCAAGGCAGGAGTGGATGGACTTGGTGCCTTTGACTTCCAACTGCTCGAAGGCGATGACACCTCTCTCAGCGAAATTCCTGTGCAGCGTATGAGAGGGCGAAGCCGGAAGGAGTTTGTGGAGGTGGATGGCATACATTATATCAAGAAATACGGTCGGGGAGTGCGTATGGAGATGGCATACAACATCATGGCACGTTTGGCAAAGGTACATGTGCCGGAGATGAGGCTGACCGACGACTCTGCCTTGCTGATCCAGCGTTTCGACCGCGAGGGAAGTCAGCGCCTGCATACTCAGACTTTGGCAGCCATGAACCATAGCGCAAGGGGCTACAAAGGGTTGATGGATACGTGTCGTACATTGAATCTCGGTAAAGATGCAGAAGAACAGGTGTTGAGGCTGATGTGCTTCAATCATCTGACGGGCAATGTGGACGACAATACGAAGAACGTCTCATTCGTCATGCACCCGGACTCCACGTGGCATCTGGCACCGGCATACGATCTTACCTTCTGCTATGACCCAAGGAATCCGCATGGACCGAACAGCCATCGCCTCAAACAGGACATCCCATTGGCCGACATACCGCGCCAGTTGTTTGATTCTGTCTGTCTTGCCACACTTCAATTTCCTCGCATCTGTCAGGACTTGAATATTCCGTTGTCCGAATACAACGACGCATGGCTGCATATACAGAAGCAGTTGAGATGCAATAATCAAGGAACAAAATAAATTCGACCTGTACAAATGAAAGCCATATAAAAGAAATTTACGGAAAATTCGCGAACAAATTACGGTAATTCGCTTTAAAAAGAAAAACAATAGGCCTACGGCGTAATGCCTGAATGGATCATAATGATTATTGCTATAGATTAATGATGTTAATTTGCTGCCATGATGCGGCCTGTGTCAGGTGATGACAGCAGACTGTCAACGCTGTGACAGCGGACTGTCATCACCTGACAGCAGGCGCATGACAGCAGACGATTCGGATTATGGGCACGTGGAGTTGCACGGATACTCTATTTTACTCGTCACTCATCACATAATAGTATAACTGCTTGACTTACAATTTGTGACGAGTGTGACGAGTTATTCTGACTCATCACGCACTCATCACACTGTATAGCACATTGATATATAATGTGTTATACATGAATTGTGACGAGTGACGAGTAAAATGCATTACGCAGCCATGTCGACGAGTTTATAGACGGCACCATTGCGGGTGTGCTTGGAGGAACATCTGAGATAACGGAGAATTTGTCCGACACGTACCTTGGTGGCATGGCAAATCTTGGTATTGGGGAACATTTTGTGCCTAATTGCTTTCATTGCCAATTTTTATTTGTACAGCTCGAATAAATTTTGAAAATTTCCTGCCCTTTTCATTAAATTTTTTCCTCCCCGTTACTATATTATATATGTAAGGGTGATAAGATAAGTTTAATGGTAATAAATAGTTTGGATATGGAACAGAAGACAATGATGGGTGAACTGGCGGAGATGTTCGCCTATTCTCCACTAGATTCGCTGGTGGCAAAGTTCAACGCCACGGTTGGGCGCAAGGGCATGACCTGCGCAGCCATGATGCGCGACCGCCTGCTGATGGAGGAATTCATCCGCCGAGGCATTGACATCACCGAGGTCTGCGACGGTGACCGCCTATCGTTCAAGCATACGGTGGTGCTCGACAAGTCACGCACAAAACTCTGCATTGAAAATGATGCTTGATGCACACTCGTGCGAGCATCTCTGCTGGTTTTTAATTTCCCGCTACGAAGAAATCTCGGGGAATGTTCTTGCCTTTCGGAATAATTATTGTATCTTTGCATTTGATAAAGGTTTTTAAAATCACGGGTATATGAATGTGTCATTTTTGTTGAAGCACTATTTCGAAGGAGCAAACGACGTTTCCATTGATGTCTTTGATGCGCATACGCTGAATGATGTGTATCAGCAGGTAGTAGCCACTTTGACTTCGCATTTCGAGATTGAGGTCAGTGTGTTACAGGCGCTTAGTTATTGCTTTTACGAGATACTTGATAACGTGCACATCCATTCTGGCAAACCTTTGGGAACTGCCATCACGCATTTTGATGCAGAGAAGGCCGTTCTTCGTGTTCTTGTGGCAGACGACGGCATGGGTATCCAAAAGTCTTTGTCAGAAAATGAAAAGTTTGCCCATATCACCGAGGCGGAATCTCTGGAAATGTGTCTGCATGACTCTGTGACCGATGGAAAAGGCATGGGATTCGGTCTTTATGCAACCTCGCGCCTTATAGATAATATTGGTATAGCGTTCGTTCTTCATTCTGGCCACCATAAACTCGTTTGCAGAAATGGCAAGACCGAGGTTGTCCAGAATGGTCTGTGGCAAGGAACCATTGTATATATGGAGCTTACAACCTCAAAGGACATTGACCCGAATGAAGTTGTTGACCATCGCACCAATGCCGATGAACAGTATAATGAGGCCTTCGTAGGTACAGAGGAACTGGATGAACTTTGGACTGATAATACAGGTACCGTTACTTTCCGCTTTGTGGAATACGGTACTGATTTCGGTACACGTGACATGGGTGCTAAGCTCCGTGACAGAATCAAGCCTATGTTGCACGGGGAGGAAAAGGTTGTTCTTGACTTTACGGGAGTCAATGTTGTTTCCAACTCTTTTTCCGACGAATGTATTGCCAAACTGCTTCTAGAGATGTCCCTGGATGAGCTGAAGAGACATACTTCGTTCTGGGGACTTTCACCGATGGCGGAGCGTAGTATCCTCGTTGCTTTGCAGCGCAGGTACTTGAATCGTGGTTAAAAAAGATTCTTTTCAAAATCTCTATTGCACTGGTGCCGTCACTCCAAATATCGGATGAACCAGATTTTTTCTGCCCTTTTCATTAAATTTTTTCCTTCTCGTTACTATATTATATACGTAAGGGCGATAAGTTAAGTTTAATGGTGAAAAATGTATTCTATGAAACCAATTCTTTATTTTGACTTAGACAATACGCTTGTGGATTTTCAGACGGGCATCGACCGGATACCTGAAGTCAAGGCTCGTAAGCATTTGGATAAAAAGGGTGAAGTTGCCTGGGACGAGGTGGAAGGCATCTTCGGACTGATGGATCCTATGCCTGGTGCCATAGAGGCTGTGAAGGAACTGAAGGAGGACTTCGAACTCTTTATCCTCTCTACCGCTCCATGGAAGAATCCTTCGGCATGGTCGGACAAGCTGGAGTGGGTGAACAACCACTTTAGCGATATCACTCGTGTCAACGAGAAGGGTGAGACCGTGGGCATCTTCCACAAACGCCTGATACTCACCCATCGCAAGGATCTGCTGTTCCGTGGCAATGAGTATCTCATCGACGACCGTCCAAACAATGGTGCCGAGGCATTTGGCGACCACTGGATTAAGTTCGGTCCGGAAGGGAAGAACGTGATCAATCATCTTTCCGAGGAACAGAAACGCCAGTGCTGGAAGGATGCTGTAGCTGAGTTGTTTAGTCGTCGACTAAACGCCTAAACGACCAAACAGCTAAACTCCTAAACACCTAAACTCTACACTATTATTTTGGGAGCGAGAATCGCTTTACGAAGCTCCAGATTTCCTGGCGGTTATGCCATGATGGAAAGTGGTCGCCCTGTGGATAGGTGAAGAGCTCGATGACGTGTCCATCGGCATTCGTCCATACCTCCTTGGTGCCCACATAGTCACCCTCGTGCGACCGGTAGCCTTCTGTCTTGGTATAGGTCTGAGTGGTACCCTCACCGTTCTTCTTGGCCACCTTCCCTACATAATCGTACAGGTCGAAGCGGTCAAGAGGGAACACGCTGTCGTGGGTGGACTGATGATGGATGATGTTGACCTTCTTGGTGAGCTGTGCCCAGGGTTCGTAGTGGAAGAGGAAGCCGCTGGTGGGGGCGAAGCATGCCACCTTGTCGGCAAAGCGTTCCAGACCGCGATAGATGAGCATCGAGCCCATGGAGAATCCCGACCAGTAGATGCGACGCTTGTCAATCTTGTAGCGGTTGTACATCTCGTCCATGGTCTTCTCCACAAAGTTGAGGTCTTTGTCGCCACGTACGTCCCATGTGTTGCCGTCGCTGCGCAGATAAGCCACGACAAACTTGGCCGTATCGACCATCTCGTAGATCTTGTCGTTGTCGTACTGATACTCAGGGTTCTGGTTCATGCCATGCGTGATGATGAACAAGGGCATCTTCTTCTTCATCTTGTCGGGGGTGAAAACGATCATGTTTCTCGACTTGCCATCCACATCAATGTTGATGCTGTCCTTCTTGAATGCCAAAGCCTTGGCAGAACTCATCGTCATCATGACTATCGCCATCATGACGGAAAGAAATACTTGCTGTTTCTTCATTTGTTGTATTATTATTTAGTTAAGTTTCGCAAACTCAACTTTTGGTTATAGGTTATTGGTTATAGGTTATAGATATTATACATTTGCTGGTTGTTGGCTGACTATTGTTGGCTATCGGTAAAATATCTATAACCAATAACCTATAACCTATAACCTTTTTCAACTTGCTCAAGTTGTTAGTTTAGGGTTTATCTAGTTCGCTGGTCAGGGTAAAACTTTCAACTCTCAACTGATTCAACAACTCTACACTCTACACTCTAAACCCTCAACTCTCAACCCTCAACTCTCAACTAGTTCTTCTATGGTCGTTATGTACGGGATTCTTCTGCCAGTAGTCGAGAAGCTTTTGGGCATCTTTCCTGGATATGGGCGTTACGGCTCCGTGCTTGGGACTGGAGAAGTTCGTGGTCTTCATCTTCGAGCCCTCTTCGTTGAAGTGTCCTATGTCGGTGTAGGTCTTAAAATCCTTTGTCTCGAGGAAACCGAAATTGTGAGGACGGCGTCCGAAACAGTCGTACATGAGCACGTACGTGTCCGTTCCGTAGCGCTTCCATACGTTGGGTGCCTCGCAGGCCTTTTCCTCCTTGTCGATAATTTCGGGCTGGAAGGTGTACGGACCCGTAAGGTTATCGCTCACAGCCACCATGATTCCCGAGAATCCTTCGTCATATTCGGCATAGTGCAGATAGTACCGTCCGTCGTTGCCCTTCACGATGTCGCCATCCAGAGCGGTATGGTCGCCCTTTGTCTTTTCAAAGAGAAGCTTGGGCTCTGTGGCGAAACCGGTAAACTCCTTGTTGGCGTATGCATAGTATAGTTTGCAGGCTCCGTTGCCTCTACGTATGGTCCAGTATATCATGATGGCCTTTTCCTTTTCGTCCCAGATAAGTTCGGGTGCCCAGGTGGCTCCAATATCGTGGAACCCCTCCATCTGCTGCACACGCACGAGTGAATGCTCCCAGTGGATGAGGTCCTTCGATTTGAGCAAGGCCAGATTCTTGTTGTTGCCCCATCCGAACTCCTGCTGGTCGCGCTCGAATTGCGTGGTGCGGTAGCCATATTGCTGGGCAAAGATGTGGAGGTCGGTGGCTGCCACATAGTATGTGCCGTCAGGCCCTCTCAGTATGTAGGGGTCTCTCAATCCCTTCTGCTCGGCAATGGTGTCACCCGCAATGACAGGGTAGTTGTCGTTCAGTGCGGTAAACTCATATCCGTCCATACTGACAGCCATGTGAAGGCAATGGTCGCTATCCGAGAAGTATATCATCAGATAGGCATCGTTTTTTGGTTTTGCTGCGGCAGCGAGCGTGACCAGCACTGCAACCAGTGAAAAGAATAACTTTCTCATTGTATAATAATGTATTAAAAATGGTACTTGCGGCTTTCGTGTGATACAATATTATTTAGGAACCAAAAATGGCACAAAAATAGCACAAAGATAATGGCAGGATATACTATCTTGTCTAAGTATGGGCTTTATAAACTCGAATAGCGGATATTTTTGTTCATTTTTGTGCTATTTTTGGTTTCAAAAAATGCATGCTCTCACTCTATTTCCACAAGAAACTAAAAAATAAATTACTTGTAGCGATACAACCGGAAGTGTTGAATATCAAACTGCCCTACAGGGATGCGCACATGTCGACCTTGGTGCGTCTGGTCGCCATTGAGGTGTCGCTTGATGTGCATCTTGCCGTCTGTGATGCTGACCGACTCGCACTTGGCAAGTCCGATGCGTGTATCACCCGGTTTCCATACCTTGTCCTGAGTCTGTCGAAGTGTTTCTCCTGCTTTTGCATCGTTGTAGGTGATGACTACTCCGCTACCTATGGCGAGATAATCCTCCTGACCGAGACGTAGGATGATGCAAGCTGCTTCTGGCCATTCGGCATCTTTGGCTCCGGGTTCCCAACCAAGCGAGTAGCTGTGCTTTACGGTGAGGCAAATGCCGTCGGGAGTGATGATTTCTGCTTCTCGTTGTTCATTGTCGAGCAGTACCGCGTCCATGTCCTTTGTGCCTTGACGCTCAAGGATCAAGGGTTCTGCCTGACGAAGCAGCTGATAGGAGGCTACGAGTGGGGAAGCCTCGCCCCGACCCTCCCCTGAATGGGAGGGAGAAAAGGCATTCAACTGATCATCTTGCGAAAGGTCAAAGTCGGTTTTGAGGTTTTGAGGTTTTGAGGTTTCGAGGTTTAGTGGATAATCCTCGATGCTGAACGGGCAGAATCCCATGGCATCGTGATGGCCGAAGGCATAGAGTGCATACATGGCATCTTTGTCCTCCAAACGTATTTCCGGGACGAAGAGCGGATTGTTGGGCAGATGATACTTGTCGAACCACGACTTGATACCCTTGTCATAGATGTCAACGCCAAGCACATCGATGGATGGTGCTCCGCAATGCCAGAGGTCGATGAGGTGAGCCAAAGGACCGCCCGATGGGTATTGACCCGGCTTACGGTCACGACTGTTGAG
>JAGHUS010000036.1 GCA_018064685.1 Bacteroidales bacterium
AGGTTAATACTGATTCCATTTGCTTGTGGTTCTTCTATGAGTTTCGCTCCGCACTCAGGGCAGAACTTACCTTCAAAACTTTGTTTGCAATTAGGACAATACATGGTATATAGTTTTATAATGTTATTTCGTTCTGATTATTCTCTTGACCTTTCCGCTCTCACTCACCTCTGCCCACGTCTTGTTGGCAAAAGCACGGTCTTCATCAACGTATGCATACATGAATCCCTTGTCTAGAGTTTCATCCCCGTTGCTGATAGTATAAGCATCAATATGGTGCAGCATTCGCGGTTCGAGCCCCAGTTGTCGGTACAGGTCGTTGGCAATGGCCTGATGTATGGCAGAGAGGTTGGCATTGACCGCACCACGAATGTCTGTCAGTAACGATGAGGAAGCGTTATCCTTGGTCATGACACATTGCAGGCGTTTCCTGCTGACAGGCGTATTCTTGGCTTGAGGCAATACAGGCAACACGTGTTCCTGCTTGGCACGCAGGAGTACCTCTTCGTTGCGTTGCAGGCGGAGCATAGGATTGCCATAAAGCGAGAACATCTGCATCGTAGCCATCGAGAAGTCGTCGCGCTCCATGTGGCGGAAGGTGTTGAAGTATTCCAGCTTTGCCTTCATCATAGCTTCGCCAGCTGGTAGTCCTGCATACTGCTCCATGCAGTAGATGGGCATCAGATGTTCCGAACCGCTACCAGGGTGAACCTCCACACCATCAGGCACATCAAGGTCGGTCATGGGCACAGGTATCAGCGAACCCGCATACAGCAGGAATCCATTCTTGTAGAACGATGTGAGCAGCATAGAATCATCACGCTCATATCCATGATAGCGAGCACCATAGCATGCCACGGTATTAAACACGCGAGCATCGGTAAAACGCAGCATCTCGCTACTGAAAGCCTCACCTTCGTCACTATAGAAACTGCTCATGCCCTCTTGACCTGCACCATGCAGGTTGAAAAGCAACATGCCAGCTTCATTCATCGACATACGAACAGGTTCCACCGTCGCGTCATCATCAGGAGCCACAGGCGGAGCCACGTACATATTATCCTTTGTCAAGTCATCTCTATCATCGGCATGGTTGATGAGAGTCAGATGCTCCGACATCGTCTTGCTGGCGGGTAGCCAAGATGAGTTGGATGTCATCATGACATAGTCGGCAGATATGCCATCTTCGTAATACAATGTGCAGAGATTGAAGTACGACTCAAGGTCATCATCTATCGAAGACTGCATCTGGCCATCCTCCAGTGGCAGACGTGCCACGGTGTTGCGCACATAATCTTCAGTTATGGTACGGTCTCCATCCCACAAGTCGCTGAAGAAGTTGCCACTGAAGCTATAACACATGTCGCATGGCATCTTACCATTGTCGCTTGTACCGAACAGGTCTTCCACCATAGGAATTGGTATCACGTCATCACCTCCGATAATGAATACAGGAGTCTTTATGCCATACTTGAAGCCTTCCTTTTGCATGAAGTCAGAAAGCAGTTCATTGTAGTCGAGCCAGAAAGGATCCTTGCCCAACTGCTGGCGATGTTCCGCAGCATCGAGTAGAACCCATTGTATGCCACACTCAGCGGCTTGAGCAATGATGCTGGCTAGCAGGTTGTGGACTTTGCTTTGGCTGCATGCGTACTTCTTTGCCAATTCTTCTGTATGCGTAAACAAGATGCCCACGCTTCCGCAAGAACCATCGCTATTCTGAGGCATACTTGCAAGTTCCTCTGCCTCAACCATATCTACACGTGTTCCGCAATTGCAACAGAAAACACTTCCTTCTTCAATACGCTCGCCACAATTGGGACAAAACCTCATTTCTGGCACACTATCATACACAGGCGTACCAAAGGAACTTTGCAACGACTGATTAACCTGACTCAAACTGTTGTCCAAGTCACAGTTCAACTGCGAAAGAATATCATCTATCTCCATTTAGTTCATTCTTGTACCACACTCCATACAGAACATCTCACCTTCATCAACCTGAGCACCACAATTAGGACAAGTTCTACCCATTGGCTGCTGAGGCTGATACTGTGGCTGTGTAGGTTGCTGCATAGCAACTGTCTGCTGGGCAGAGCCGTTGAAACCACCATTGAAGGCGCCCAGATTGCCTGCTGCTGCACCTGCCACACCGCCCATTGCGCCAAACGCTTGATCCTGAGCATGGTCCTGACGCTGCTGTGCATACTGTGCCTGCTGCTGGTATTCCTGCTTCATCTGCACCTGATCGTCATAGCGCTGCTGCTGGAATGCTTGCTGTTGCTGGAACATCTGCTGCTGATTCTGCATCTGCTGACCAGCCACACCCATCATGCCTTGTTGCATCATCTGCGCCATCTGCATCATCATCTGCTGCTGTTGCAGACTCTGAGCATTCTGATTTGCCATCATCTGCTCGTAGAGCGCCTTCTGCTCCGCCTGCTGCTGGGCACGAAGTTCATTCTCCTTCTCGCTGCTGTACGACTGAGCCATAGCCACCTGTGCATCACCAGTGAGGTGAGAGAGTTGAGCGGCACGTATCTGCTCGGCTGACATATTAGCAAAGTTATTGTCACGATTCATCTGCTCGTTGTGCTGCATGGCGGCAAGGTTCTCTGTCGAACGGTTTGCCTCTTGCTGTTCGCGCAACTCAGCCTCCTTCATGGCCTGCATGTTACGCATGGCAATGGCCGCCTTACGCTCCAGAATATCCATGTCATCCATCTTGTCCTGACGCAGACGCCCATGTTCCGCCTGAGCCTGCTGCTCACGCAACTGCTGCTCGAACATAGCCTGCTGATTACCAGCCTGCTGCTCACGCTGTTGCTTCTGCCAGTCGTAATCATCTTGGCGGACTGTCTGACTGAAGGCATAGTCATCCTCTTGCTGACGGCGAGAGAAGGCACGGTTCCAGTCGAACTCATTGCGTTCGTCATTATAGGCATCCATGAGTCGTTTGGTGTCGAGCTGTGCAGCTGCGAGGTTGCCTTGATGCTGAGCCTGACGAAGTGCATTCGCCATATCATGTTCCATCTTGCTGTCAGACAGTTCAAACTCTGCTATCTGCTGAGCCATGCTTACCTTCTGACTTGTCTGTATGCGCATTATCTCAGTAACACTCTCGCGACCTATCTTTCCTTGTGCAAGGGTATTCTCGAGGGCTGCCACATCATCGTCCTTCACAAGACGATTCTTCTTCAAGTCCTGCAAGGCCTCATATTCCTCTTCCTTGGTGGTAGCCTCGCGCAAACGCTTCTGGCTCTCAAGTAGCATCACGAACTGCTCCATCTCATCCTCACTGATGAGCTTATCCTTGTTGATGGTCTGCAATGCCTGTCGCAAATCCTCCTTGTTGCGTGCTTGGTTAACTACAAGAGAATTCTGCTCCTGCTCCAATCGGTTACGGAACTCATTGGTGCGCTGCAGGAAACCAAGCTCCTTCTCGCTAGCAAAGAGTTCGCGCTCTACGGAACGGAAGCGTTCGAAGTCGGCACTGCTATCAGTGATATCCATTACGCGAACTACCTCTATGCCCTGCAGGCGCTCGTTGCAAGTCATCTGCAAACGGTTCTTGAGATTGTTGATGACAGGTTCGGGAAGACCATCCTGCTGATAGTCAAGGTTGCGAAGCATTTGTGTGAGCAATGCCTTCACACCCGTTGCCAGTTCGTTTTGAATATCCAGAACAGAAACCATCTTCTTGTCTGCAAGGTAATTCGTCACAAACAGATTCATATTACTGATCTGCAATTGCATAGATACTGCCACGTTGACATCTACCAGTTTCGTTGGAATAAGCATTGGAGCGAAATCGACAGTACCATCAACATTTGTCTGACTGCCAAAGAGCAGATTGATGACACGGTTGCTGACGATATAAACACGGCAAATCTTTGGTGAAGACACCAGACGAAGTTTCTGTTGAACACGTTCCACGCGCTGACGATGCTGCTCGGGCTTATCCTCTTTCTTCTTTCCAAAGAGGAAGTTCATCACTCCACGACCGAAGGCAGCAACCTCTCCAAACACACCACGGCTGGCGAAACTGTGTGCATTAGCCTCGTCCCGTCTCCTCTGTTCTTCTTCTATTGCCCTTTGCTGCTTCGCCAGTTCATCCTGTTCTGCCTCCAATTCACGCTGGCGTTGCTCAAGTTGCAAGTCGGCTTCTGTCTTGGAAGGGAACGTATAGCATCCTGCCTGCATCATTGACATCAATTGTCCGTCGATGAACACCATGGCAGTGCAACCTTCCTGAACAATCACACCCTTAAGCCCCTCGGCATTGGCAAACTCTGTTTCAGTAATAAGACGAGCTATCTGTCCCTTCTGAATATCCCAAATGGCACGTCCACTCACAATACCAACATTCTCAATACTATCTGTATTGACCACAAGACGGCGTTCTTGAGGTTGAGCAGCAGGAGTATTTTGGGTTGGCAGAGCAGGTGGAACGGCCTGTGTACTCTGTGGCTTCACCACCTCCATACCCATTGCCTGTGCTTGTTGTTGCAGACGCTGCTGCTGTTCTCTACGCACCTCTTGCTGTACTCCACGCGAACCACGCTGTATGAACGTACCAAGGTGAGTTACATTATCAACAAAGCCTTTTTCGCTTACCTGATGCTGTACTTGAGGATTTGACACAACCAACTTAGTGCCGCACTTCATACAAAACTTCTGCCCTTCTTTTACAGGGCAACCACATTTAGGACAATTCATGGTATTATATATTTTAAATGTTTATTTTGACTTTTCTATAAGCAATGCACACATGCTTTTTGTCTTTCTTAACTTTTTCGCGTATGCACATAAATATACGCAAAAGTACTAATTTTTATTGATACAGAAGCAACTGGTATTGGTGCTATTTTGGTGCTATTTTAGTGCAAATGACAAAGAAAGTAGTAAATATCAACAAGATTTCGTATCTTTGCAACCAAATTACAAGACAGAACATGGACACGGAGATGACAGCAGAGGAGTTGGAGGCATTGCTTCGCAAGGAGGTGGAGCAGACATTGGGTATGCCCGTTCGCACACCCAAGGACTTCGATTTGCTGAGCAACAAGATATACGAGAAGACGCACGAGCAGATCAACAGCTTCACACTCAAACGGTTCTACGGCTACATTGACCGTGGCCGCTGCAGCCATGCCACACTGGACATCCTGTGCCGTTTTGCAGGATACCACGACTGGCTGAACTTTGTCCATAAGAAGAAAGAGGCGAACGCAGCGGAGAGTTCGTCGGAAGAGGTGACGAGCGTGCTGACTGCCGACCAGCTGCAACCGGGCGACCTGGTAAAGCTGACTTGGCAGCCCGACCGCGAGGTGCTGGTACGCTATATCGGGGATGGATGCCTATCCATCCTGGACTCGAAGAACAGTAAGCTCCGGGCGGGCGAGGTGTATCAGTGCTCAATCATCGTAAACAAACTGCCCTTGGTACTGAAGGGCGTAAAAGACAGCCAGGGCAACATCCTTCCTGCCGCCAAAGCATATGTCTGCGGCAAGAAGAACGGCGTCACGTTCAAGGTGCTGTAGGAACTACAACGCCACAACCTGGCAGTCGCGCCAGCACTCGGCCTTGCGGTAGAGGTCGACAGACTCAGCGGGCACATGGAGCGTGATGCGTTCGGGGTGGTCGAAGACATCGATTACACGCTGGGGAACGGGAGATAGATTGTAGACATCCGTCAGCATTTCACACTCGTAGAACGCATACAACCCTATCATCTCGACAGAGGCGGGAATGGTAATCTGGCATAGCTTGGGGGAGCGATAGAACACGCCACGCTCTACAACCCGCAGCGTACCTGGCAACTGTACCTCAGTAAGTTCGGGACTGTCACAGAAGGCATCGCGACAGATGCGCTCCACACCCTCGGGAATAACGATACACGTCAGACCAGTATTATTGAAGCAACAGCTGGGGATGGTTCTCAAGGAGGATGGCAAGCGTATGGCCGAAAGCTTGTGGCAAGAGGTGAAGGTTGCGCTGCCCATACTGTCAAGACTCTCGGGCAAGGCGATGGACACCAGATTGGTATCCCCACGGAAGGCACTCTCACGCAGATAGCGTACCCCCTCGTCTATCTGGACGGTAGAGACGAAGCCGTAGTCGCGGAAGCAACTGTCTGTCAGCCCCACCACCTTATATTTCCTGCCATCGAAGTTGGCCGTACTGCTGATGCCCACATTCGCAAAGCCCGGTTCATCCGACCTCTGCATATTGGGACCGGTGACCTCGCATGTACCTTCCTTCTCGGACAGCACGCGATAGCAGAGCCTGTCATCGATGAAAGTGCGGTTCTGCTGCGCGTCATCATCGTGTGCCTGGTGCCTCATGCCCATAACGAGGAAGAGGGCTGCAAGAATTGTGCATGCTACACCTCCCAGCCAAAGAGACAAGCGTCGTGGACGCTTATGCATCAATTCTTTCTCCAAGAAATCTCGGATATCTCCTGCCGTCTGCCAGCGATCCGCCTTGGCAGGTTGCAGTGCCTTTTCCATCACCTTACGCAAGGCGGGATGCAGACGCTTGCCCTCGCCATCCAGCAGTTCGAGTAGGCGTCCCAAGGCGTAGATGTCGGTACGCGCATCGACATCGTTGCTGCCATCGGTCTGCTCGGGGGCAGCAAAGCGGGCATTGCGCCCCATGGAGTGGGCAAAGGAGTCGGAATAGCAGTAGCCAAGGTCGAGTATCTTCACATCGTTGTTCACCTTGGTGAGCATGATGTTGCTGGGCTTGAGGTCGAGGTGCACCACCTGATGGGAGTGCAGATAATCAAGGGCTTCGAGAAACTGACGGACGAAACGCAGCTGGTTGTCATAACTGTCGAACCAAGCCTCATTATCGGCAAGCACGTCTTTCAGCACACGTCCATTGACGTACTCCATGAGAAGGTAGCAATCCGACGGATCATCGTGCATATCCTTATAGTGTACGATATAAGGGCAGTCCATTTGACTTCCCAGCGTGTACTCCTTATAGAAAAGCTGATGATAGTGAGCCTTGCCAACAAACTCGGGACGAAGGCGCTTAAGGAACATGGATTCGCCATCACGAATGAGCATATAGGAAAGACTGGTGGCACCCGAACAAGGAAGGGGGATGAGACTGCCTCCCACCCTTTCGTCGGCCAAATGCAGCATGTCGGCATCAAGGCTCATCGAGCCCGACTCGGAGATGCTGGTAGTTTCTGATGTTTCGCCTATCATGTTCCTGGTTTGAAAATTATAAGTTTGCGTTGCCCTTTTGCCCCAATCCTCGACAGCGGGTATGATGCCATGAGGACGGCAGAAGAGGACTTACTACAACACTGTTTATATTCCGCTGAGGTCAAGTTTATATATCTGCTTCTCTGCAGTAGGATGTTTTTGTATAAACATCAGCATGTAGATGGGGAGGTAGGTTCGTTGACCAACAGTTGCCACATTGCCATTACAAAGCACATAGGCATTGTTTATGCAATATGACTCATTCTCCAACACGTTATTCAGAGCATTGTGGCGATCGTAGGCCTTACCCGATTTAACTTCTACGGGTATGACCTTTCCGTTCTGTTCCAGTACAAAGTCCAATTCACCCAGCTTCTTATTATTGAAATAATACAGTCCACGATCTTCGCCCGCAAATCCATGGCAATTGAGTTCCTGAGCAACAAGATTTTCGTAAATCGCTCCATAATTAACGTCAATCTCGTTCTGAAGGAGTTTGAGTTGAATACCTGCAGCATATTGACAGGCCAGCAGTCCCACATCATTTTGGAAAAGTTTGAAGAGATTGCGTTGTTCGTTGAGCCGTAATGGAATCTTTGGCTCTGTAATGTTATAAGTAGGAATAGCATCTCCCGCATCCCTCAGCCAAAGGAAGCTTTCCTCATAACGCGAGAAACGTGCGTGTTCGTTGAGGTTCTTCAATATGAAACGCTTATTCTTTGCATCCAGTTCGGAAGGTATAAGCTCAAAGATTTCATTTATCTGAAGTTTCAATCAGATTCAGCCCATGCTTCTTTGCATACTTTCTGATTGCATAGGTCTTTCCCGTCTGCCTTGCGCCTTTCAGCAGAAGGGAAGAATGACTTGTAGCATAATGATTCTCAATATATTGATCAAGTTTTCTATTAATCATACTCTCACTCTTCTATGGTTAAAAACAGGGACGCCACACACTTTTCCAAGGTATTTCCGACCATTTTCATACACTTTTCCAAGGTATTTTAAGCTGATTTGATACACTTTTCCAAGATTTTCACATTGCAAAGATACATATTTTTTTATTACGACAATGTGTTTTAACCAATAAAATCTAGCTAAATAACAAAGAAAAAGCCGTTCCTTGTTCGGGAGCGGCCTTATTGAGTTTAAAGATTAGAGTGTAGAGTTTAGAGTAGTTGAAAGTTTTGAGTTAAAAGTTGATGTCAGGCTACGCTGAACCACTTTACACTTCCCAACTGCTCTAAACTCTAAACACTACACTCTACACTAGAATTACAAGTTTGCGTTGTCCTTGCCCCAATCCTCGACAGCGGGGATGATGCCGAGAGAGATGATCTCGTCGCGCATCTTCTGCAGGTGCTCGTAAGAAGCCTGGAGAGCAGCCATCTCCTCCTCGGTACCCTCGGGAGCGGTGAAGTGAACGCCGTCCTTGTCGATAACGGTAGGCATAGCCATCATTACGTTCTTGAAGCCGCACTTGTCGCAGTTGACATAGCAACCAGCAGGCCAGGTGAAAGGCTCGCCACCCATAGCACCCTCGATCATCTTAACTGCCTGATATGCGGGGCTCTGGAATGATGAGCGACCACGCAGCTTGATGATGTTAGAACCACCCTGGGTAGTCATGTGCTTGATCTCTGCCCAACGCTCGGGAGCGGGCATCATGTCAGCGAGGGGCTTGCCATCGATGAGAGCCTTGCTAGCGAATACTGCCATCTGCTCGCCGTGGCCACCATAGGTGTAGGCGTTGGTAACCTTGTCCTGCTGTACACCGAACTCCTGAGCCAGCTGCTGCTGCAGACGGGTTGAGTCGAGAGCTGCGAGAGAGGTGAGCTGGTTGGGCTTCAAACCAGAGTGGATGAGAGCGGTAAGAGCGGTAACGTCAGCGGGGTTGAAGATAACGACAACGTGCTTAACGTCGGGACAGTACTTCTTGATGTTCTCACCGAAGTCGGCTGCAATCTGGCAGTTGCCCTTCAGCAAGTCCTCACGGGTCATACCCTCCTTACGGGGAGCACCACCAGAAGAGATGATGTACTTAGCACCGGTGAAAGCCTCAGCGGGGTCGACGGTGTAAGAGAGGTTTGCACCGGGGAATGCGCAGTGGCACATCTCATCATACACACCATGAACACCGGGCTCATAGATATCGTACAGACAAATGTTGGGGGTGAGACCGAGCATCAGCACGCTCTGAACCATGTTAGAGCCGATCATACCACCGGCACCTACGATTACGAGTTTCTCGTCAGTTAAAAAAGCCATAATTTTCTAATATTTAATGATTAACGTTTACTCTTGGTATTTTCATGTATCTATTTCACGGCAAAAATACGAAAAATACTTCACGCCACCAAACATTTTCGCGAAAATATTGGTTTTAGGGGTTGTGAGGTTATGAGCTTATGAGGTTGTGAGGTATTTTTCAATATTCACTATTTCAACAACCCTTGTTAAAGAAAAATGCTTGTACGGAAGATGAAACGCGCGTATCTTTGCACAGCGAAAACAAAAAACATTATTCAAAAACTAAATTCATAGCAACATGAAAAAGAGAGTATTCAACCTGATTATCGTAGACGAGAGTGGTAGCATGTCGTGCATCGAGCGCCAGACAGTAAGCGGACTGAACGAAACCCTACAGACCATACGTCAGGTGCAGAAAGAGAATCCCGAGCAGGAACATCTGGCCACGGTTATATTCTTCTCGAGCTCGGAGGTCAGGACACTGTACAATGCCGTACCAGCAGAAAAGGCTGAGGACATCAGCGCGAAGGACTTCACCCCCAACAGCTGCACCCCACTCTATGACGCCATCGGCAACGGCATCACCAACCTGCGCTGCCATGTGGCACCAGAGGACTCGGTACTGGTGACCATCATTACCGACGGAGAGGAGAATGCATCGAAAGAGTATGATCACGCTGCCGTACACACCCTCATCAAGAATATGCAGAAGCAGGACTGGGTGTTCACCTTTATCGGTGCCAACATCGATGTAGATCGCACAAGCAAGGGCCTAGGCATTAACTTCTGCATGAAGTTCGAGCAGAGCGACGAGGGCACACGTGCTATGTTTGCCAAGGAGCGTAAGTCGCGCAGTATTTTCTTCAGCAAGCTGAGTAGATTCATGTGCGAAGAGGACGATGAGCCTTGCAGCATAAGCAAGATAGCAGAAAAGGACGGGTACTTTAATGCATAACTCATTGTTCATAGTTCATAATTAGACTAGCGCGATGCTTCCGCCCAGGCTGGAGTCCCCCACCCTGGGGGGAGTTAGAGAAGGCGTCTGTATTAAAGAATCGAATTTTGTAGCAAAAAGCCACGGCATTCGATTCTTTTTTGTATATTTGCACAATAATTACATTTCGAAAAACATAACATCAATGCATCCTTTCAACAAGATATACGAAAATGAGGGATTCGTAAAGGTACACGCTTATGACCTCAGCGTGCCGATGCACTACAACCAGGTAATCTTTCTGGAAGAGGAATACGACCTGAACGTGAACCAATACATACAGAACAATCTGCATGACATCAAGGAGATGTTCCAGCTGTGCGGCATGGAATTCTTCTACCTGCCCGAGGCGACGCTGACCCGCGAGCAACGAGCCTACTGGGATCCTGCCAACAACCCAAAATCGGAAACCTTACAGCTACGAACCTCGATGCTGTACGACATCATAGAGGGCAGAACGGTACAAGGGCATCTGCCAGCACTGCTGATGCCCTGCGGCATAGAGGAGAATCACCACACACTACTGGGAATAGAGATTACTCCCGACGACCCAGCGCAGGCCTTCAAACTAATGCAGCTGTTCTGCAGCAGATTGGACAAGCCTAAGTTCAGCATTAATTGTTTTGAAGAGAAGGACGAAGGCATAATGGGCCTTGAAGAGGCACCCTACGAACAAAAAGAGAAGCCTGCATCAGCGAGCAAGCCTGCAAAAAGACGAAGCTTCTTAGGCACATGGTGGGATGAATCTGCAACCTCTCACAGTAGGGTGACACCTCACGCCAAAGAGGACGTGCAGCCCATCGAAGAGGAGCTGCCCCTAACAGACGAGGAGCAGAAACTGATGGATGACATACAGGCGAAGCTGAACGTGCTACGCTCGCACGGACTGCCAGAAGTGGTATTGGAGAGATTGTTTGCACCGTCCGTAAAGCCTAGCCGCATAGAGATTAAGAAGGACGGAACCATTGTGCTGCCTAACTACAACAACACAGTCATAGATATGATTCCGCTGGACAAAGTGCTGTATCTTTTATTATTACGGCACCCAGAAGGCATCTACCAGAAAGACCTGTCAGACCACATTGACGAGATGAAAGAATTGTACTGCCGCATCAACAACGGCTTTCTGCCCAACCGTGCATTGGCAGGTATACTCAACCTGGCCAGTCCGCTCTCGAACTCGTGCAACGAGAAGATTTCGCGTATTCGCAAAGTCTTCCAGAGCCACTTTCAACCCGCCATCGCAGCCTTCTATACGATTACAGGCGGAAGGGGCGAAGTGAAGAAAGTACCCATCGACCCTTCGTTAGTTTCGTTTACAACTTAAGATGATGCCAGATGATGTCACTGGCTCCAGCGTTCTGGCTGATGTACTTGCCCGACAACTCGCCGCAGTGTGCCAGGTAGTCGGCATCAGTGGCGAAACGATCCATCAAGGCCGTGAAGGACTCGGCATCGGTCACCTCATGGCAAGCACCTAACTTAAGCAGGTCCTGTGCCTCCTGGAATTTCTTGTTATTGGGACCAAACAGCACGGGGATGCCATAGACGGCAGCCTCGGGCACATTGTGTATGCCCACACCAAAGCCACCACCCACATAGGCCACCTCGCCATAGCGATAGATGCTGCTGAGCAGACCAAAGCAGTCGACGATGAGGCAGTCCACACCATCCAGTGCCTCGGCCTTGATCTGCGACACACGCACAAAGGGACGCTTCAGCTTGCTTTCTATCTCGCGCAGATGCCACTCGTCGATGACGTGCGGAGCAAGGACGAGTTTCAATTCGGGATGTGAATTGAAATAAGGGATGATGATATCCTCGTCGGGTGTCCAGCTGCTGCCTGCCACGAGAATGCGGTCCTGCTTCTTGAAGCGCTCGACAAAGGGGATATCTTTGGCCTGACGGTTGATATCGATGACACGGTCGAAACGTGTATCGCCCGAGATGGTGACATTCTTAAAACCTATGCTGGCCAGCAGTTGCTCCGACTCCTCGTTCTGCACGAAGAAATGCTCGACGTTGTGCAATGCCCATCGACGGTAGAAGCCCCACCAATGGAAGAAACCCTGAGTGGGACGGAAGATGGCACTGACCATATAGATAGGGATGTGCTTGAAGCGACAGGCCTGGAAGAAGTTGTTCCAATACTCGTACTTGATGAAGAAAGCCATCTCGGGATGTACCAGACGGAAGAAACTGAGCACATTGCCCGGCGTGTCGAAAGGCAGGTAGCAGATGATGTCGGCACCGGCATAGTTCTTGCGCACCTCGTAACCAGAAGGCGAGAAGAAGGTGAGCAGAATCTTGAACTCGGGGTGCTCGCGACGGAAACGTTCCATCAAAGGACGTCCCTGTTCGAACTCGCCTAACGAAGCGGCATGAAACCACACATAGCGTGCTTTCTTGTCGACCTTATGACGCAGAATGCGGAATGTTTGCCAATGCCCTTTCACCAACATTCTCGCCTTCTTGTGAAAGGGAGATATGATGATGACTATCAACGCATAAATGTATATACCTAGCGTGTACAAAACGTTGACAATTTAGAGTGTTATGCAAGTGTGTCTATAGCGTACTGCATACGCTTCAATGTCTCTTCCTTGCCCAAGAAGGCTGCCAACTCGTACATATCGGGGCCCTGACCAGCACCAACCAGACATACACGCCAAGCATTCCAGGGACGCAGCTGCTCGGCCTCGACCCAAGGATCGATCTCGGCCTTCAAGCCCTCGGCGGTGAAGTCGGCAACCTGAGCCAAGCGATCAGCGAAGCGCTTCATCTCGTCGGCGGTATCCTCCTTCCAATTCTTCTTGATGAACTTATCCTCGCGATCGAACTCGGTAGGAGCGACGAAGAAGAACTTGGTGAGAGGCCAGAGGTCGCTGGCGAAGCTGATGTTACGTTTCTTCTTGTTGCCCTGTCCGTCGACATATTCGATGACCTTGGTCTTCATCATGCGCACCACATCGGCCATCTGCTCGACGGTGGCGCTGATGCCTTGCTCCTCGAGCACCTTGCCATAGGCGGGAGCCCAAGCCTCGTCGGGCTGCTGAATGAGGTACTGATGGTTGAACCAGGCTGCCTTGACATAATCGAACTTGGCACCGTTCTTCGAGCACTTCGACAAGTCAAAATACTGCACGAGTTCGTCGAGCGTCATCATCTCGTCGTGTGCATCACCTGGGTTCCAGCCCAACAAAGCGAGGAAATTATTGACAGCCTGAGGCAGATAGCCCTTCTCACGATAACCCGAAGAAATCACCTCATCTACCTTGACACCTTCCTTGCCCTCTATCCAACGCTCGCAATCCTCTTTCTCACCAGCAAAAAGTGTGTTATTTTTCTCGTCCACAACATTGTATGTACGCCACTCGAGAGGGAAGACAGGGAAACCGAGCTTGTCGCCATCACGCTTGCTCAGCTTGCCGTTGCCAATGGGCTTGAGCAACAGAGGCAGGTGTGCGAAACGGGGCATGGTGTCGGCCCAGCCGAATGCTTCATACAGCAAGACATGCAGAGGTGCTGAAGGAAGCCATTCCTCGCCACGGATGACATGGGTAACCTCCATCAGGTGGTCATCGACAATGTTGGCCAGATGATAGGTAGGCAGTTCGTCGGCACTCTTATAAAGCACCTTGTCGTCGAGGATACTGCTGTTGATGACAACCTTACCACGGATGATGTCATCGACCTCAACATCGCGTCCAGGCTCGATCTTGAAACGCACCACATACTGATGGCCACTGGCAATCAGTTCGTCAACCTCCTCTTTGCTCAGCACGAGCGAGTTGCGCATCTGCTGACGGGTGCTGGCATCGTACTGGAAGTTCTCCACCTCCTTGCGCTTGGCATCCAACTCCTCGGGAGTGTCGAAGGCGATATAGGCCTTGCCACCATCGAGCAGGACCTGTACATATTTCTTATATATATCGCGACGCTCGCTCTGACGATAGGGACCATGATCACCACCGAAGCTTACGCCCTCGTCGAACTGGATGCCCAGCCACTTGAAACTTTCAATAATATATTCCTCGGCTCCGGGCACGAAACGTGTGGAGTCGGTATCCTCGATACGGAAAATCAAATCGCCACCATGCTGGCGAGCAAAAAGGTAGTTGTAGAGAGCTGTGCGCACGCCACCGATGTGCAAAGGACCGGTGGGACTTGGAGCGAAACGAACTCGAACTTTCTTGTCCATGAAACTAATTTTTATTTTATTTTTGCAAAATTACGCATTTTTTTCGTAAAATCGACATATTTTTCGTATTTTCGCATCGTAAAAAGATTTTTGAACCCATATACAGACAAAATGAACAGATACAACCATCCACACAAACTGACAAAACTGGACTATATACTGCGCATCATCTTTGTGCTGGGAGGAATAGTCCTGCTGGGATTCTTCTGTCCACGCGAATCGTCCATGCAACTGCACTACAGGATTGGCGAGCCATGGGATAACAACGAGCTTATAGCACGTGACAGCTTTGACATATACAAGAGCGAGAGCAAACTGAAGAGCGAGCTGGACAGCATGAAACGCTACTACGAACCGTACTATGAGAAAAACGCACTGCCCGCCGTGACGCAGACCGAGCGTCTGAAGCACGACCTTGACTCGGTCGTAATCAGTGAGCAACAGCCCAGAGTCTATGTCATGCGTGCCGTGAACATGCTGCAGGAGGCTTACGACGGAGGCATACTGCCCGACAGCAGCTACAACATTCTGCAAGAAAGAAATACGGGAAGCGTGCATGTGTTTGCCGAGTACGAGAGCGAAAACGTGCCGGTAGAACGACTGAAATCGGAGAGGATGACATACGAGATGATGATGGCACAAGACTCTGCGCTACGCGCCTTACTGCTCAACATCAAACTGGACCGATACATCAAGCCCAACCTGGTTTACGACGCAGACAAGAGCATCAACCAGCAACAAGAGATAAACAAGATGGTGACTGTCTTTGCGGGTCGTGTACAAGTAGGAGAGAAGATTGTGGACAAGGGACAGATTGTGACACCCGCCATCTGGGAGAAGCTGGCATCATACGAAAGACATGAGAACGAGCGCCTAAAGACGCCTGGCGAGCTGTGGAGCCGACTGGGCGGGCAGTTGCTGTACATCACGCTGGCCATCATCTGCCTGTTCTTCTTCTTCCAGCAGTTCAGAAGCGACTACATCAAGAGCCTTAGGCACTCATTGCTGATATGGCTGCTGGTACTGACGTTCCCCATCATAACCTATGTGCTGGCCGAGAATGACTGGACAAGTCCCTACATCATCCCCTACTGTATGCTGCCCATCATCCTGCGTGTGTTCATGGACTCGCGCACTGCTTTCATCAGTCACCTTGTGTGCATCATGCTGTGCGCCGTAGCCATACAGAAGCCTTTTGAGTTCTTCTGCATCCAAACCATGGCCGGACTGACTGCCATCTACGCATTGAAACACCTACAGCAACGTTCGGACTTGTTTACTGCCGTGATGCTGGTGATTGGAGTATCGGAGATTACCAACCTGTGCTTCGACTTGCTGCACATGAACTTCTTCAACACGGAAGGAGTGAATGGCGACACCTACATCTATCTGGTGTCGAGTGGCGGTCTGCTGCTCCTCTCCTATCCCCTGCTGTTCCCCATCGAGAAGCTGTTCCGATTCACATCGACGGTGACACTCGTCGAACTGTCGAATGCCAACAACCCGGTACTGCGACGCCTGTCGGAAGAAGCTCCCGGCACATTCCAACACTCCATGCAGGTGGCAAACCTAGCAGCCGAGGTTGCCAACAAGGTGGGAGCCAACGCACAACTGGTGAGGACGGGCGCCTTGTATCACGACATTGGCAAACTGAAAAATCCAGAATATTTCACCGAGAACCAGAACGGAGTGAACCCGCATAACGCAATGCCCTTCGAGGATAGTGCACAGGTTATCATCCAACATGTCATGCACGGCCTTGAGCTGGCTGGCAAATACCGTCTGCCGAAGAACATCAAAGCCTTCATTGCCTCGCACCACGGACGTAGCAAAACGAAGTTCTTCTATGTATCCTACATCAACCAAAATCCCGGAAAGGAGGTTAACGACGAGATATTCACCTATCCTGGTCCCAACCCTGCCACCATTGAGGAGGCCATCCTGATGATGGCAGACTCGGTCGAGGCGGCTTCGAGAAGTCTGAAAGAATATACCGAGGAGAGTGTCAGCACCCTTGTTGACCGCATCATAGACAGCCAGGTCAAAGAAGGGTTCTTCAACCACTGCCCCATCACATTCGAAAATATCGAGACCTGCAAGCAGGTGTTTAAAAACAAACTGAAGAGCATCTACCACACCCGCATCAGCTATCCGGAATTGAAGAGATAAAAGGTTGTGAGGTTATGAGGTTATGAGGTTATGAGGTTATGAGGTTGTGAGGTTAAACGACTATAAAAAATAAAAAATATGATACTAGACACAATCGACAATCTGCAGTTGTATGCAGACATCAATCCACTTTTCGGCGAAGTGGTACGTTTCATGAAGGAGAACGATTTGAGTACCCTCGCCACTGGTCGCCATGACATAATGGGCGACGATCTGTACGTTAACATCGCAGAGGCTAGTCCGCGTACACGCGAGGAGGCAAAGCTGGAGAGCCACCGCAAGATGATAGACATACAGATTCCACTTACCGCCAGCGAGGAGATGGGCTACACACCTTTGTGCGACCTACCAGAGGCTCCCTACGACGAAGGCAAAGACATTGCTTTCTACAACGAGACACCACAAAGCTACTTCGAGGTGACTCCCAAGCAGTTTGTCATCTTCTTCCCTCACGACGGACATGCTCCCGCCATCTCACCCCGCCCTTGGCGCAAAGCCATCTTCAAGGTGAAAGCGTAGACAGCGTAGGGTGTAAAGTGTAGAGTAGTGTAGTGTGTGTAGAGTTGTTTTGTGCTGAGTTGTATAGCGTAGCTGTCTGACAGATAGTTTTATTCTAAAATACCGTACAAAACTCTGAACAACTTTTCGCAAAGCGAAACCCAAAAAAGACTTATGAATCAGAACGAACTATTTGAGGAGCAGGTAAGAAAAGACTTGCATCAATATCTTGTGATGATGGGAAAAACTGATGAACATTTTCCCGAAGCACCAGACATCGAGGAGAAGTGGGACGAGATACTGAAGGAATACATTCCTGATGGCGTGCGGGAGTTCAACGACTACCCCACCGTTTCGTTGGGATGGATAATGTATGTGGGTATGGCAGTAGCAAAACTATGGGACTGCGACTGGGCTTACTACTCCACCCTGCCCAACCTATACACCCACCTACGCGACAAACGCGGATTTGACACGATGGACGAATATATACGCGAAGAAGTTTTGGAACTGACCGACACGCCGACGCCGGCATCCGCACTGACGCCATTTGCTGCCGTAGAGAAACTGGTGGCAGAATGTGCATCGCGCACGTATAACCGATTCTGCCACGCTCCTTTCGAAAATGGGACAAAGGAATCGTTCAATGGCTACGTCAGTTGCCTGCATCAGCTCTACCTGATGGGAGCTGCGATGCAACTGAAAGAGATGGGCTACAAGATGACGAAGATATAGTGGAAGAGGTTATGAGGTTGTGTGGTTATGAGGTTGTGTGGTTATGAGGTTGTGAGGTTGTGTGGTTGTGAGGTTGTGAGGTTGTGTGGTTGTGAGGTTATGAGGTTATGAGGTTGTGAGGTTCACATAATATAAAAGTGAGGAATCTCTGCCTTCGTCTTTTTGACGGAGGGCTGGGACTCCTCACTTTCCGTTCGGAATAACTGGGTCGAGAGAGAACTCCTTAGAGGTTCTCTTTCTCGATATCCTTAAAATACTTGTAGGTGCCATGCTTCAGTTCGTCGGTGGCAGCCTCGTCGCAGACGATAATGGCATGGGGATGCATCTGCAGGGCGCTGATGGTCCACTCTTGGCTAACGCCACACTCGATGGCATGCTGCAGGGCACGTGCCTTGTTGTGACCGTTCACCACGATGAGTACCTCCTTAGCATCCATTACGGTACCTACACCCACGGTGAGGGCAGTCTTGGGCACCTTGTTGACGTCGTTGTCGAAGAAACGGCTGTTGGCGATGATGGTGTCGGTGGTGAGGCTCTTGACACGGGTGCGTGACTGCAAGCTTGAGAAGGGCTCGTTGAAGGCGATATGGCCGTCGGGACCAATGCCACCCATGAAGAGGTCGATGCCTCCAGCTGCCTGGATAGCAGCCTCGTACTGAGCACACTCGGCAGCGAGGTCCTCGGCATTGCCGTTCAGGATGTGTACATTCTCCTTCTTGATGTCAATATGGCTGAAGAAGTTGGTCCACATAAAGCTGTGATAGCTTTCGGGATGCTCCTCGGGCAGACCTACATACTCGTCCATATTGAAGGTAATGACGTTCTCGAAGCTTACCTTACCCTCCTTGTACATCTCGACAAGGTGCTTGTAGAGGCCAAGAGGACTAGAGCCTGTGGGGCAGCCCAACTTGAAAGGCTTCTCGGCAGTAGGCTGTGCAGCATTGATCTTAGCTGCCACATACTCGGCTGCCCAACGTGACAGTTCGTTGTAATTAGGTTCGATGATTACTCTCATAACAATAGCCCTTCTCATATCCTCGCAAAGGAGAACGACCGCACTAAGGGCATTGGGTCTGATTTATAATGTTGGTTGTTTCTGTATAGTATAAACAATATGATGAAATGTAGGACTCAAGCACAGGAACAGACCGTTCCGTGACAAGAGAGAGCCACACTTATGGTCTTGCTGTTGCCGACGTTGAAGCATCGGCCGTTCTGGGGCCATCGACATTCGAAGATGCCGAATCTCGTGATTGAGCACTGGCAGCACCTGTCGGCTCCTGCACCCTGCCACTGGCACTGGTAGCAGCGTCGACATTTGTCCCCGTTTGCTGCGAACGAGAGGTGCGGACATACTTGCTCACTGTACCCTCAGTATTATAGATGCAGTCATAGAGTGTCTGCGCGCTGACTCGCACAGCATCCTTTGTCAGTTCTGGCACGTTGTAGCTCTTTAGCAGCAGTACGTTCTGCCGAGGATCCTCCTGAGGCAAGCAGAATGCCTTGTGCGCCTTGCCGTTCTTGTCGAAATAAGCTATGAAGGGGCGCGTGTAGTTGCCATCCATACGGCGACTACTGAAGACAATCCAACGGCCATTGCTACTCCAGCTGTGATAGCTGTCTACGTCAGGTGAATTGGCCTCGGCAAGAGGATAGCACGTGTCTGCCTGCAAATCCTTCACCCACAAGTCGCTCGACTTATGCCAGATGTGGAACTGGCCATAATCGCCCAAAGTGAAAAGTATGTATCGTCCGTCGGGACTGACGCGTGGTACGCTACAGCTCTTTTGCAGCGTGTCACAGTTCATCACCATCTTGGCCTCGCCAAACTGCTTGGTACTCTCGTCGAACGACATAGACATAAGATTGTAATGCACCTTCTGGTAATGATCGAGCAAAGCGGGCGCTAACAGCGAGTCGGGCACGCCAACAAGCGACGGTTCGTAGGCACTGCAATAGTATAATGTCTTGCCATCGGGAGCCCAACAGGGGAAGGTTTCCAGATAATCGGCAGTGCGCAGAATATGCTGCACTTCGTTCTTGTCGACATCATAGAAGAGAAGGTCGCTAGCCTCATCCACTACTTCGATCTTCTCGTCGCTATAGATGTGGAAGGTCTGACCGGTCTTGTTGGTAGAGAAAGCCACCCAATTGTGCTTGGGATGCCAGCTTGGATAGACGCCAGCCGAGATGATGGTAGAGTCTTTTATCTGAACTTTTTCTGCCTTGTCGCCATTCACGATGATGGTACCACCATGCTTGGCACGAACGTGGAACAGCATCTTCTGCGTACTGTATCCTTGATAGTTATGGCAGTTGATGCAATGGTTGTCATCTTCAGAATAGACGCGGTTGTTCTCGTAGATGGTATGCACATCCCAATTGGTAAGGTTGCGCTGGTAGAGTCCCAACTGACGATAGAGTTCGAAGCCGGGCTCGATGAGACGGTAGCTGAGGTAGGGATCGATATCCTCGGCTGCGACATCGATGCGATGAGGCTTGTACAGCACCCATCCGTCAGCATGCTCGGCATAGACACTCACCTGGATGTGTCCGCCGCGATTGGCATTCAGCAAGGCACGCCATTCCGTCGTATCGATCTGCACCACACACTCGTCGCCACCAGCCACCAGCACGGGTTCACCCTTCTCGCCTTTCAGTTCCACGACCACATCTGTTGCGTCATTGTCCTTGAGTTGAAAATTCAAGGGAGCGATATTAGCGGGAACCGTCACATCCGTGTAGTCAGGATAGATGGTAGCCGACTTTGCCACCTCGGAATATTGAGTGGGCAGAGAGGGAGTGGAACTGCATGCCGTCAGCAGGACTGAAGCTGCTATATATATAATAAGGTATAAGATGCGTCTCATGTTCTTTTACTTTTTAACTTCCAGCTTTTCGCATTGCGCTTCTTACTTTTTTACTTTTAATTCTAAACAAGTAACTATTAACTCTTAACAAGGAACTATTAACTTATTACTATTAGTTCACGCCCACATTCGAGCTCTCCTTCTTTGTGCTTTTCTTCGTCGCCTTCAGGTTGCCAAAGAAATAGTAGTAAGGATAGAAGCCCTTGTATTGCGGGAACAGTTCACGGGCATGGGCTGCACGCTCGGCAGGACTGCTCATATACTGTTGCGTATCGTTGATAAAAGAACCCATGCGTCCTTGGTAGAACTGCAATCCGCTATAGCTTTGCAGGATGGAAGGATCCTTGCCAGACATTAGCGTGAGGGCCTCGGCTATGGACGTGGGAGGCATGGTTCCCTTCAATGGCTGGGCACGATAGAGGAAGCTCTCCATCGTCTTGGTATAGATGCTCACCATAAGTGCATTCCACAAGGCATTGACAGAACGTCCCTGCATCAAGACTGCATTATAGCCAAGGAAGGTGGGCTGCACGAATTGATTTTCGAAGACATCACTTACGGGTTCGGTGAGGCGCACCATGGCCATCTCCTTGTCGGCATTAACCTTGGCGGTGTCTCCCACCATAGGTCGGTAGGTATCGACAAAATCACCCTCGAGAGGCACCTTGTCCAGAATAGTCAGATACTTGTCGGCAGCCTCCCATTCACCACGCAACAAGGATGTCTTGCAGAGCATCTTGAGATTGCGAAGCGTAGGACCCTCCATCGCCATCGACTCCATAGCATGATGGTAGGCCGTCTGAACCAGTCCGGCATGATAGTCGCATTCCATGAGATACATATTGGTGGAGGCTGTAGTAGCTGTATCGCCATTCAAACCCGTAGTGTAGATATTGTCATAGTCAAGACGAATGTCGAAGAGCTTCTCGGCAATCTGTCCCGTCTGTACAAGCGCTATGGCATACTGAGCAGCCATAGGACGATTGCTCAGCTCGTCATTCTCGTGTGCCACATTGATGACGGTCTCCCAGTCCTGGTTCATCACAGCAACCTGCTCTTTGGCCAACGGACGCACGAAAGCAAGATGCTTCTGAGCGTAAAAGGCTGGTGCTGCCAAGGTAAAGACCGCAACGAGCAGCTGCACAAAACTGAGGACAGTAGTTCTGCGTCCTGACAAAGACAAGGCTGCAGGAATACGGGAAACAAGAAGACGCACAAGCCCCGCAAGCAGCAGCAAGCAGAGGAAGACACACAAGGGAAGAGCCATGACATGTCCGGACTCTGCCTCATACCAATTGCCAGCACCTTGACAGGTGAGAATACCCGTGAAGACCAACAATGGCAGATACTGGACAAAACAAGAGAAGGAAGTCAACGCAGAGGACAAACGCTGTGAGGGGATGCGCTGCGTGACAGCCTTGAGCACATAACCGAAGAGGCAGCATGAACCTGTCAGCATCAAAGACAAGACTGCACCGCCCAACCATGGATAGCGGAACAAAGTGAGCATGGCGCGGCCAATGGCCCAAAGCAGACCATAGGGCTTATCCAGTTCGAACTTCATCAGTGTGCCATCGAAAGCAAAAAAACTGTTTTCACGAATCATCCTGAAAACATCGCCTTGCCACCAGGCTGCCCAAATCCAAACAAGGAGGAAGACGGCAATGGGTACAAACCAGGGAAGGAAATGCGACAACATTTCCTTGCCGCCTTTTCCAGACTTTGCCGCAGCCTGTCTATTCTTATCGTTATTAGTAGCCAAAGGGGCAGCCGCATTCTTGCGACTGCCTCCCTTAGACTGGTTATAATGCTTTTTACTCATCTTGTATCATAAAGGTTTAGAGACTCACTCTAAACTCTACACTTTTCACTTCACCATCACCTTCTTACCATTGACGATATAGAGACCGCTCTTAGTCATCTTGCCAACCTTCTGACCAGAGAGATTGAAGATACCCTTTTGGGATACAGTCTCGGCATCGATGCCCTGTACGCCAGTGGGAACCAGTTCGTCCATGGCCTTGAAAAGCGCCTCGTATACCTGCCACAACTCGGTGTATGCTTTACTGTTGGACAGCATGGTGCTGTTAGAGGCCAGCATGGTACTTGCAGCCTTGTAAGCGTTCTCGGTTGCAACAACCAGATTCTTCTCGAGCGACTCGTAGCCAGCGTTCATGTCAACTGCAATCTGCAATGTGCGAACCTGAATCTCGGCCAGACCGAACTGAGGAGCAGTAGAACCATGGACATCGGTAATCTGGAAACGCCAGTAGCGATAACCCTGATCGGCCTCGTTGGTGTCGTATGCCTTGGTAATCTGCGAACCAACGCCGTCGGGCAGGTCATTCCACTGTGTCTGCTGTGCAGCCTTATAGATCAACGAAGTTTCGCCAGGAGTTACCACGATGGTGCGAGGAGCCAAACCGTTGTTGGGTGTTGTGATGGTGAGGCGGATGCAGTTGGCCTCGTTGCCCTCGCCCAAGTCGAGCACGAAATTGTGGGGTGTGGCGCTCGAAGTCTCCTTCTTGGTGTAGAAGTCGGTTGCCTTGTTGCCATCAATGAGATTGGCAATAGGATATGAGCTGTTGGCCTTGTTGGTCGATACATAGTAGGGAGCCGTCTTGTCGGTGCACTGCAGATTCAGCTTCTGGTAGGCAGTGCTGACAGTACCAGCCTTCTCGACCAGAGCCTTGGCGTTGGCAATGAGTGCGTTGACGTCTTCTGTAGAGACGGGCTCTATCTCGCCCACCTTGGTGATGTACCACTGCGAACCGGGATCCTCGCTCCATGCTGCAATCTTGCTGTGGTCGGCGCCATCGAGGTTCAGGCACTTGTCATTCTCAATATAGAAGGTACCATCGCCAATGCTCTTTACCTCCAACATATATGACTCGGCCTCGTTGGCACCATTCACCGTCCAACCGATTACCGACTCCTTCTCGTTCAGGTCAGCCTTCACGAATCGGGCGTTGCTATAGTTCTGCATGTACCACTTGCCATCCTGGGTGGGCACGAATACCCACTTGCTGGCATCGTCGGTGTTTGACGTGCTTGCCTTGAGGACATTGGTGTTGTTGGTGAGATAGCGACTCTGGTCGCGATAGTTCTGGATGGTGTATACGCCAGTGGGCTTGATGGTCTGCATAGCACCGCTGACCTGTACATTCAGCATCTCGGCGTTGATGCTCTTTGCACAAGGAGCATACTTGTCCTCGGTCAGGCCGCTGACAACCTGCTTGCCCTCCTCGACGAGCTTCTTCAGTTCTGCCAAAGCCTCAGCGCTATAGTAGCCCACCTTGTTGCCGGTATTATCCTCCAGACTGGTGATGCTCTTCGAAGCCTCGATGGCATTCTTCAGTGCCTGCAGACGAGTATCGGCATCGCCATACTCCAAGGCATCCTTGGCCTCGGTCAGGGTGCCATCGGCATTGATAACCTTTACAACAAAGCCAGCACTGGCCACTGCTGTGGGCAGGGTGAAGTTGAACTTGTTGCTGTGGCCGACAATCTGTCCCTCTTTGTTGTATACAAGGAAACCTACACCGCCCTTACCCTGCATTGTAACGTTTGTGCCAGAAGCAAGGAAGGTATATTCGCCGGCAACGGGAGTCTGGAAGTCGAAGATGTCGCCCACGTTTCCGTAGTCCTGCCACAGCTGCTGCTGAGTGCGCCAGTTACCACTGTTGTTGGGCTTGACTTTATGGTCGGGATTGGTCTCGCTGCTTGCCCAGATGTCCCAACGGTCGCGCAACTGCTGACGGGTCTCGATGAACATAATCTCGAGGTTCTCGCGCCAACCCTTCTGCTTGGCCTTGTCCTTGACATACTTTATAGCAGCATCAACCTCTGACTGACTGAGGCTACATGTGCGGTTAGAATAGTCGCCGAAGGTTACGTTCTCGAACGTCTCGAAGAAGCCCCAGAAGCGGAAGAACTCGGTCAGGTCCTCCCCGGCAGCCTCGCAAGCCATCTTGTAGAACTTCAGCCAGCTGTCCTTACCAGAGTTCAGGTTCAGAGCATCAGCACGCAGAGCATTGAAGAAGGTTGGATAGAAGTCCATCTTCTTGCCCAACAGGTGATAGTACTGATAGAGCTGGAAGTACATCATCATGGTCATGCCAATGTCGCGCTTGCTGAACTGTACGCCCTGCTGCCAGTAGTTCTCGTTGTCGGCCACACTGCCACCACGGCCCATACGGTAGCCGTACCAATAGGTGATGATGTTAGAGAAGAGGTTGTTGCTCGACTCGGTAGATGACTGCAGGTTGATGCTGCCCTGGTTGTTATGTCCACTCTCGTGACCCACGCACCATACGTCGAAGTCAGGACGCTCGGCATTGTACGAACTCTCGACAGCACCTACACCAGGCATGTGGGTATAGCCGGTTGAAGAGTGTGGGTTGCCGCCCTTGGTACCCATGATGGTATATGCGTGACAATTGCAATAGGTGGGATAGAGGTCGCGACCACCGAAGCACTGATAGACAGGACTTGCAGCGCTAGCTTCCTTGACGTCCTTCAGGAAACCCATGATAGAGAACTCCTGATGCAGCACGTCGTCGTAGAACTTGGCCGACTTCCAAATCTTGAAGCCCCAAGGTGTGCCTTTGTTTGTATACTGACGGTCGTAATGCTCGGTCTCGAATGTGCAGGAGTCGTAGTTCTTCATCAACTCGGCCGAACCGTCGCTCCAGATGCGGTTGTAGGTCATAATCTGCCAGTAGCACATGCCGTACACACCACGTGTAGCCAGGCGCAGACGCTTCTTGTCGGCCTTAGCCTCGTAAGCTGCCTTGTTTGCGTGCTTCAGTATCTCCTCGTACTCAGCGTTTGTGGCAGCCTCGTCGTTGGGATTGTAGTTTACGTAACCGATAACGTTACCACCCTCGATGTGAATCTTGATCTTTGCCATGTCGGCAGGCTTCAGAGTCTTGTTGGTAACACTGTACATCACCCAGTATTCGGTCAGCTCACCACCAACGGCAATGACATTCAGACCCTCCTTCAGGCTGGTGCCGTTGTTATAGTTGTTGTAACCGAAACCCGTGATACCCTCGTCAACACCGCTCAGGCGAAGCTCGCAACCGGCGGGTACAGCACCCTCGACGAATACGAGCAGCAAGCCTGCCTTGTTGGTGAAGATACCGGTGGGGTTGTTCATGTCATTCATCTGGGTTGCGCCCAGACCATCGTTCCAGCGCCAGAGGTTGGCTGCAGCATAAGCGCTGTAGTCCTGAATGCGGAAACGCTCAGATATGGTGGGATTGGTCTCGCCAGCCCACTTGTTCTTGATGGCGAGGATGCCGGCCTGCACCTGCTCGGGCAGTGCGTCGGCAGTCATCTTAGTCTTGAAGGCTTCGTCGGTCATGCTTGCATACTCGCTCTTGAGCTGTGTGCAAGCCTTGTCGCTGAAGTACGTTGCCACCACAGCAGCATAGGTGTCGCTCTTAGCAGCGATGCTCTCCAGTTCCTTCTTCTCGGCCTGGAACAGAGCGTAATCAGCCTGTGCCTGAGCCATCTGGGCCAGATCGCTCTCAGTATAGGTGATTTCGTCGAATGTCCACCAGTTGCTCTTATTGCTAGTGTCGTACCAACCAACCAGGTTGTTGCTGCCATCAGAGTGGAAGTACTGGTTGGTAAGCTTCAGCAGCAGACTGGAAGCATCGGACGCAGTGGAGATGGTGATGGTGCCTGCAGCATTTCCCGTAACGGCACGTGTCGAACCAGCCAGACTTGAGAAGTAACGCTTTGTCAGAACATTCTGCATCTTGCACGTGCTGCCACTGGCCTCGGTGCAGAGCCAAATCTGGTTGAACTCCATCTTGCCGTTAGGTTCAGTGGTAGACAGCCAGTTGCCATTCTTATCCTCAGTGATGACAAACTGAGTTCTCACACCCTCGTGAACAGCCGACTTGTCGGGGTTCTGGTTCACGATGTGGTAGTACTTACCTTTCTCAGGCATTACCTGAGCCTGAATCATGAGGGCTGCAAAGAGGCCGATCATGCAGAGCAGTATACGCTTAATCATAGGTCAATTTGTTTTTAGTATAGCACACAAAGATAGCTTTTTTGCATCAAACGGCCTAATGATTTAAAGAAAAAGTTACACTTTCCCTTTATTTTAATTAAAATAAGGTGTAAGAGGCAAAAAACAGCAACAGAAAAAGCGCCCTCCAGCAACTTGGAGAGCGCTCATTCTATTTACTCACCTCCCCACTTTTCGAGGGGGAGAGATGATGTTGAAAGTCGTTTACTTGATGGCAACCTTCACACCATTGATGATGTAGAGGCCGGCACCGAACTTGCGAGCCGCAGCAATGTTGCCATTGCCCACGTACTTGCCGTCGATGGTGTAGATCTTGCCGTTAGCATTGACAGCCTTGGCGAGAACCTCCTTGATGGCGGTGGGATCAGCCTCACCTACAATCTCGATAACGAGATCCTTGCCTGCAGTTGAGATTTCAGCTGCATTGAGCAGGTTGATAGCACCGGTGTAAGCACTGATGTCGCGAGCACAGTCGGTGTTATCGGCACCGTTGGCCATCTGCATCTTGTTCTGGAAGATGGTAACCATGTGCAGTGTGTCGGCAGCCTCAACCCACTGGTACTTGTAGGTACCTACGAGAGCCTGGGTTGAATCGGGCACAGCAGCATAGGCCTTGCCAAGCTGAAGCTCGAGAGTGGTCTTATCCTCGTCGGTGGGAGCAGCCTCGGGATAGTCGCCAAGGACAACCATCAGTACAGCCTTACCAGCCTCAGCCTTCTGGGTCTCTGAGAAGGCAACCTTGATACCGTTGTCGGTCTTCTCGTAACCGTCGAAGGTGTAGAGGGTAACATCGCTCTTAGGACTGTAGGTAACCTCAACAGGCGAGGTCATGAACTTCACAGTACCAGTCACAACATCCTCAGCTACATAAGGCTCGATGGTCTGAGCGTCGATCTCCTCGATGTAGAGAGCTGAACGGCTATCGATAGCGTCGGCAGCCCAAGAAACGAGCAGGTGACCTGCTACCTGAGCGTGGAGGTAAGAGGGAGTACCGCCGTTGTTGTAGTCGGTACCGTCCAGGTTACGAGTCTTGATAAGGCTCTTGCCATAACCGATAGCACGAGTGCTGAACAGGGCGGGAGTGTTGGTGAGCTGACCGTTAGCACCTACATACCAACCACTGACGTGCTGGATGAAGTAGCCACCGTCAACCTTCACGAAGCGGATAGCAGCATCGCTCTTCTCGGCCAAAGCAGTGAAGCGCATGGGCTGACCCTTGCGAATCTCCTCGATGGCAACAGTGGGATGAGTCTTGGGCTCGCCAGCCTCGATAGAAGCGGGAGCAACGAGACAACCGTAGAGGTCGCCCTCGGCAGCGCTTACAGCACCAGCCTTGTCCCAATCGTTAGCCTCATACTCCTCCTCGGTAGCGAAGCGAAGTACATACCACTTGCCTTCCTGAACAGGATTAGCGAATGAAGTGGAAACGGTTGTGAGTTCGCTCTTCAGGCTCTGAACACAGCTAGCAGTCTCTGCGGGTGTGTAAGCACCGCAGTTGATGTAGTCTGATACAAGCTCCAGAACATTGTCGAAGTTGCCCTGAGCTCTCTTCAGCTGGCTAGCCGACCACTGGCCGGGGTTGTTACCCTCAACCAAGCCCTTGCGGAACTCAGCGATCTGAGCCATCAGGTCACGCATCTCGGCGGGATCGCTGTAAACCTTGGTCCAAGCAGCGTAAGCCTCAACCACAGCGTTGTAAGCAGCTACGAATGCAGCATCGTTGGGATCGGCGACATTGGCAGTAGTATAGCCGGCAGCGTTCCATGCCTCGATGGCAGCCTCTACGGCAGCAATCTCCTTGGCACGGGCCTGAGCCTGAGTAATCTTGGCATTGGTAACACCATTCGAGGGAACAATCTGAACCTCGGCAGCGTGCCAGAAGAAGTTGCCAGAAGAAGTCACCTTCTCGTTCAGCTCGACCTTGAAGAACTTGTAGCCAACACCATTGGTATTCAGCTTCTCGGCAGGCTCAAGCATCTTACCCTGAGTCATATCCTCGTAAGTGCAAGTACCAAGCTCGGCCCAAGTAGCGTCCTCATAGTTCTCGCCATCGAAATCGTTCGAACCATAAACGTTCAGTTTGGTAAACTTGTCAGAATTAGCATTGCTACGACGAGCCATCAACAAAGTGAACTCGCCATCCAAAGGCTCTGCAGCCTCGACAACAAAGTAGTGGTTGTACTGAGGAACATTGCCCCATGCACTATGCCAGAAAGTCGAGAAGTTGTTGTCGAGCAAAGCGGGCAGACCCTGTCCATCCTTACCTGAGTTTAAGGTGTTATGGTCGCAAGGGCTGTATGCGTTGACGAGTGAGAAAGGCTTGGTGTCCTCGGCGATAGTCTTCTGGCCGGGGAACGCACCCTTGATAGTGTTGATGCTGTCGATCATAGCAGCCACCACCTTGCCGGGGCTAGAAGCCTCGATCCAAGCCTGAGCGGTAGCCTCGTCAATCTCCTCGAGATACCAGTCAGAAGCGTTGACGCTCTCATCCTCGTGGTTCCAGTTTACGATGTTGCCAGAAACGCCCTTACCAGCATTGTGGCCACCAGCATGAACATAGTCGTAGTCGCGTACACGGTTCTGAGTCAGACGAATGTTGTAGACGGGAGCCACAACCTTACCGCCTTCCCAAATCTCAACACTCTTCTTCGAGAGGTCGAATGACATGCCTACAGCAGGCTCACCCAGTGTGGTGGTATTCTTGAATGCCTGACCAGTGAGCTGGTTGGTAACGGTGTATGAGAGGGGAGTCTCGGTCTCCTCAATCTTAAAGAGGAAGTCAGCCTTCTCCTCGAAGGTCTTCCACTTCAGAGCGGTCTTGTCGGCATAGATAGCCTTCTCGTGATGCTCGCGGATGGTCTCACCGGGAATGGTCTCACCAGTTGCAGGGTCCTCTGAGGGCTCGGTAGTGGTCTCGGTGTAGAAATCCAAAGCATTCTTGATGACATAGTAACCGGGCTTGATAGCCTGGGCATAGGGAACAGAGCTAGCGACAACAGCCTCCCAGAGAGTCTCGATGTCGGCAGCAATCTGGTTGATCTCCTCGATAGAGAGGTCAGCACCATCAGCATCAATCACAGCAGCTGCATACTCCATCTTCTGGAAGTAAGCAGAAACAGCATCCTGACCATAGTTGCCGGGATCGGTACCTACGTTGTTCTGAGCATCGTTGGGGTTGTGGTTTGCGTTGTAGTAAGCGAACACCTTGTTCAGGTTGCTCATGGCAATTTCGCTTTCGCCAACACCCTCGTAGCCAACCTCAAAGATCATCATACGACGTGAGCCGGAAACACCGTCACTCCATGTCTCGACACCAAAGCCGTTATAGCCCATGTCGATCCACTGGTTGGCAGTCATGCTCTTCAGAGCCACATAGCCCCCCTCACCCACGGTGATGATAACGGTCTTCTGCTCGGCCGACATGCTTACGGCACCACCGTTGCCAGTACCATCAATGCTGATGTACTTTTCGGTAGAAACATTCTGGAAGGTGTATACGCCCTCCTCGCCAGTGGGAGTAATCTTCCAAAGATAACTTGTGGCAACAACCTCGTCCAGGGCTACACCGTCATTGGTAGCCAAGGGCTTAGCGCCGCCATCATACATCCAGGTAGTGGTGCTGTGCTGTGAGTTACACATAATAGCATACACCTTGTCACCCTGGGGGGCAGTTGTAGGTTCTTCACTCAAAGAAGTGATCTTAACCGACTGTGCCATTCCGACTACTGAGGAAATCAGCGCCAGTAAAAGAAGAGTAATTTTCTTCATAAATGACTTGGTTTTTGGTTAATAAAAAGTAATTTTAAAAGTTCTCGATATTTAGGCCGCACTATTGCGGCAATGCAAATTAACTGATTTCTCACCATTCTGCCAAGTTTTTTTCACAAATTCTGCGTTTTCGGGGCATTTTTTTTGTTTTTCTGCCCGATAAAGGCTAACTTTGCGTTTGAAAAAGCCAAAAACGCTACAATATTAAATTAACGCGCATGAAACGCCTTCCAGTCCTTCCACCTTGGATTTGGGTCCGCCGCTTCCGCCAACGTTGCGGATATGGCGTGCATTCTCCGTTCGCCTTCGACTTCATCACCGGGGTCATCTACGAGCGGGGTATGTTCTACGCGTTCAAGGAGTTGGACGCCTTGCTGCCCGGGCACGTCCGCACCTTCAACCTTCGTCCCCGTCGCCTGCTCCGCCTCCTTTTCCGACTGGCCAACTACAGCGAGGCACGAAAAGCTGCATTCCTGGGCAGCGACCCACTGGCATTGGCCTTCATGAAGGCTGCCATTCCGCAGGCCGAATGGAGCACGGAATACACCGAGCCCACCGACCTCGTCTACCTCTCACAGCCTATGGCTGAAGGCAGTCCGTTGCCACAGGCCAAGATGATTATCGTGGACGACTTGCTGCACAACAAGGCTGCCTTCGAGGCACTGAAGAAGGACGAGCACACCACCCTCTCCTTCGACCTCTACGACCTGGGCATCATCATGCAGGGACTCAAGCTGAACATTGCCCATTACATCGTCAACTTCTAGGCCGCAGGACGGATACTTACTTGCCGGTCTATGGTGTCCGAGCGCGAACAGCTCCGGAGAAAGAGGAAGAATGTAAACAGATTTCAAAACATTCATCACAGTCAGAGAACAAGGTCGTAAGACAAGTTGCCATACACCCTTCACGAGCAGACCAATGCCACGCCCACGTCCGGAAGCCGTTCAAAACACCAGTAAAAACGGGGCTTTTGGGCTTTTACGAAAAAGTGCTAGAGCATTTCCGAAAAGACGCTAGACTTTTTTGAAAAACACGCTAGGAGTTTTTTCTGCGACCGCAGCGAGCGCAGTCCGCGATCGCAGCGAGTGTTTTCGGCAGACGCTAGGAGCATTTTGAGAAAAGCGCACAATTGTAATGCATTTTCATACACACATTCTTACTTTCCGACTGCCATTCCATGTACACAGCCGCTGCCTAACAGCCATTTTTATCTTCAATCCTCAAAAAAAATGCCCGAAAAGTTGCTTATTATATAAATAATGTGTATTTTTGCGCCCGTTTTAAGGGAGCCGCAGTATACGGCAACCTTGAGACGAGAGATGATGGAAAAGTAACTAACCCAAAATCAGAATACTAAAATGTACTGGACACTTGAATTGGCTTCAAAACTGGAAGATGCACCTTGGCCAGCCACCAAGGACGAGTTGATTGACTATGCTATGCGTTCGGGATGCCCCATGGAGGTCATCGAGAACCTGCAGGAGATAGAGGATGAAGGCGACATCTACGAGACCATCGAGGACGTGTGGCCCGACTATCCCACAAAAGAGGATTTCTTGTTCAACGAGGACGAGTATTAAGAAAAATGTGGAGGATGGCACAATAAAAAGGCCATCCTCTACGTTATAATAGATGCGAATGAAAAAACTGTTGTGGTTAGGAATGGCTCTGCTGATGCATCTCGGAGCGAGGGCACAGTCGGACGTGGCGTTCACCAACTATTGGGCGCTGCAAAGCTATTACAACCCTGCCACAAGCGGTTTGGACGGCAAACTCTCGCTGCAGGGAGCCTACTCCATGCAGATGATGGGCTTCGAGAACGCGCCCGCCACAATGTATGTGGGAGTGGACATGCCGGTCTATTTCATTGGCCCTCGCCATGGCGTTGGCATAGGACTGATAAATGATGAGATAGGTCTGTTCTCGAACAAGAAGTTCTACCTGCAATACGCTTACCACCAGCCTCTTTGGGGAGGAAAACTGAGCATCGGAGCCCGAGGGGCACTGCTCAACGAGTCGTTCGACGGTTCGAAGGTGGATGCGGCCGAATCGGGCGACCCGGTCTTCGCCTCCAGCCAGGTGAACGGCTCGGGATTCGACCTGGATGCCGGACTGCGCTATACCTACAAGAACAAGTGGTATGCCGGACTGAGTGCCATGCACGTACTGGCACCCACCGTGAAGCTGGGCGACGACAAGGTGCACCAAGTCAACTACGAGCCTAACTTCTACGCCACGGCAGGCTACACGTTCCACTTCCGCCGTCCCGAATACGTGCTCTACACCACGGGCATCCTGCGCACCGACCTGCTGGCATGGCGTGGCGACATCACTGCACGTATGGCCTACAACGGCGAGAAGATAAAGCTGTACGGAGGTGTGACATACAGTCCCACCGTCTCGGCCGGCATCCTGCTCGGAACGACGTTCCACGGCATCAACATCGGCTACAGCTACGAGATGTACACAGGAGGCATAGGTGCCCTGCATGGCACACACGAGATTCTGCTGGGATACTCCACCGACCTGAATCTCTTCAAGAAAGGAAAAAACAAGCACCAAAGCGTGCGAATACTATAAGAAGAATATACGTTATACGATGAAGATTAGAACAATAGCAATGCTGACCATCATGGTTGTAGCAATAGCGCTGACAGCATGTATGGGCTCGCAGTCCTCTGCCATGGCAGTGGGCGGCGAGGTGACCGGTTCACGAGGACAAAGCTTCAGCGAGCCCATCCCGTTCGGAATGGTGGCTGTGCACAAAGGCTCGCTCAAGGTGGGCATGGAGAGCGATACGCTGTGGGGACTTGAGGTTCCCACTCGCGACATCTCGGTGGACGGCTTCTGGATGGACGAGCACGAGGTATCGAACTCCAAGTACCGTCAGTTTGTATTCTGGGTGCGCGACAGCATCATCCGCGAGCGTTTGGCCGATCCCGCATATGGCGGCGACGAGACCTACAAGATTGAGGAGGACCGCGACGGTAATCCCGTCACTCCCCATCTGAACTGGAACAAGGCCATCCCTCGCAAGCCCAACGAGGACGAGCAGCGCGCCATCGAGAGTGTGTATACCTACCACCCCATCGACGGCACCAAGATGCTGGATGCCAGACAGATGAACTACAAGTACGAGGTGTATGACTATGCAGCTGCTGCACAGCGTCGCTTCCGTCTCGACCCTAACGAGCGTGACCTCAACACCGACCATGCCGTGAGCAATGAGAGGGTGATGATAAGCAAGGACACTGCATGGGTGGACGACGAGGGTCGCATCATACGCCGCACCATCACACGTGAGCTGAGCGGTCCGTGGGACTTCCTCAACACCTACATCGTCAACGTGTATCCTGACACCACTTGTTGGGTCAACGACTTCCGCAACGCCGACAACGAGCGCTATATGAAGCTCTACTTCAGCAACCCCACCTACGACGACTATCCCGTAGTGGGTGTGACATGGGAACAGGCCAATGCCTTCTGTGCATGGCGCACCAACTTCCTACTGAAGGGACTGGGTGGCGCGGCCAAGAACATACAACGCTACCGCCTGCCCACCGAGGTGGAATGGGAGTTTGCTGCCCGTGGCAAGAGTGGTAACCCCTTCCCTTGGGAGAGTGGCGAGGTGAAGAGCGACAAGGGTTGCTTCTACGCCAACTTCAAGCCCGACCGTGGTAACTACACCAAGGACGGAAGCCTCATCACTTCACGTTGCGGCATCTTCAGTGCCAACTCGAACGGTCTGTACGACATGGCCGGAAACGTGGCAGAGTGGACTAATACCGTGTACACCGAGTCGGGCGTGGAGAGCATGAGCGACATGAACCCCGAACTGAAGTACAACGCCAACATCATACGCCAGAGCGAGAACGACGGCGTGGCTCCCGACCCCTATCGTCTAGCCAAGAAGAGCGTGCGTGGCGGTTCGTGGAAGGACCCCGAGAGCATGATACGCTCGGCATGGCGCAGCTACGAATACCAGAACCAGCCTCGCTCGTACATCGGCTTCCGTTGCGTGCGCACCATGATATCGGACAACAGCAAGGCTGCCACCAAGGGCGCCAAGGGCGGTGGCTCGAAGAGCAAGAGTAGTTCGGGAGGCGGTGCCAGTGCACGAAAAGTAAGAAGATAACAAGGAGCATCCCGTCACGCAAAGGAGCATCATCCTCACACAAAGGAGCATCCCCGTCACACAAAGGAGCATCCCCGTCACGCAAAGGAGCATCCCGCCACGCAAAGGAGCATCCCCGCCACGCAAAGGAGCATCATCCTCACACATTAGTCTCAACGATTTTCGGTTCCGGACACAACGGACCATCACCATACATTATTTATATTATATATAAAACAAAATCATTATGGCAAGCACATTGCAAAAACTGAATCCCATATACCATCTGCAGAAGTGGATGGACACGTTAGCCGGACAGACCTTCATGCAGTACGCCTATAGCTGGGGTGCCGCAGTCGTCATTCTGGGTACACTCTTCAAGCTGACTCACATGAAGGGAGCCAACGCCATGCTTTTCATCGGTATGGGCACCGAGGTCTTCGTGTTCTTCATTGCCGCCTTCGAGCGTGTCACCAAGAGGGTGCCTGATGCTCCCACACAGAATGCTGCACCCGCCAACGGAGTGGTAGGTACACCTATGGTGGGCGTTCCCGTCAACGGACAAGTGGTGACGGGTAATGCCGAGGGCTATGTTCCCGCCGAGGGCGAGGAGGCCAACGTGGCATTCAGCCAGAACGGCGAAGGCGTCGTTGTGGGAGGCGGTTATGTAGGCGCACCCGTCGTGGGAGGTCCCGTAGTAGTGGGTCCTGTAGGCGGATATGTGGGTACACCCGTCGTGGGTGGAGCACCCGTAGCTGGCACTGGCGAGGAAGGCGTGGCAAGCACTCCCGCTTCGACCGAAGGCACAGCCCAGAACATAGACCCCGAGGCACTGGCAGCAGGTGCCGGCCTGAGTGCCGCAGCAGCCAATCTGGCAGCAGCTGGACAGGCCGCAGCATCAGCACAACTGGCACTGAGTCAGCTGCAGAACGGTGGTGCTGGCATCAACCCCGCATCTATCAAGGCTACCGACCCCGCCGCCATCGAGGAGGCAGTGAAGAACTACGCCGAGGAGTTGACAGAGCTGACAGAGGTGCTGGGCCGCGTCAAGGTTCAGGCTGCACGCATGAGTACCGACAGCGAGGAAATGGAGAACCTCAACCGCACCCTCACTGGCATTGCCACCGTATACGAACTGCAGTTGCGTAACATCAGCAAGCAGGTATCGACCATCGAGCAGATTGACGAGCAGACCAAGCGTATGGCTAAGCAGATTGAGGAGTTGAACAACGTCTACGCACGCATGATTGCAGCCTTGACAGTCAATATGGGCGGAGCCACTCCCGCAGCACCCACAGCACCTGCCCCCAACGCATAATATAAAAAGGAGATAAACCAGATAAACTAGACCATCTAGCACTTCTAGAACTTCTAGAATATCTAGAAAAAACTAGCACTTCTAGAACTTCTAGAACGACTAGAACAACTAGAACGACTAGAACATCTAGAGCATCTAGAGCATCTAGAACATCTAGCAAGAATAGAAATACCCCAACAGAATGGCAATAGAGAAGAAAAAGATTAGCCCACGTCAGAAAATGATCAATCTGATGTATGTGGTGCTGATGGCCATGCTGGCACTGAACGTCAGTAGCGACGTGCTGAACGGATTCTCTCTCGTCGACGAGAGTCTGAACCGTTCCACCGAGAACGCCAGCCTAGCCAACCAGGGCATCTATCAGAGCTTCGAAGAGCAATATAAGGCCAATCCCGAGAAGGTGAAGGAATGGTATGACAAGGCACAGAACGTACGACTCATCAGCGACAGTCTGTACAATCTGGCCGAGGAGCTGAAGATTGCCATCGTCAAGAAGAGCGATGGTGAAGAAGGCGACATACACAACATTGTGAACCGCGAAGACCTGGAGGCTGCCACATACGTCATGCTGGCTCCCGGTACTGGACGCGGACAGGAACTCTACGATGCCATCAACAAGTATCGCGAAAGCATCGTCAAGATGATTACCGACGAGACACAGAAGAAGATCGTTGAGAGCAACCTCAGAACCACCGTGCCCGACAAGCCCGAGACACTGGGCAAGAACTGGCAGGAGTACATGTTCGAGACCATGCCCACCAGTGCCGCCGTCACCCTTCTCACCAAACTGCAGAACGATGTCCGCTATGCCGAAGGCGAGGTGCTTCATTCGCTCATCAGCAACATCGGCGTGAAGGATATCCGTGTCAACGAACTTAATGCCTACGTCATCCCACAGGCTCTGACCATCGTGCAGGGCGGCAAGTTCAGCGCCCAGATTGTCATGGCTGCTGTCGACACCACCAGTCGTCCGTCTATCTTCATCGGAGGACGCGAACTGCAGAGTCCCAACGGCATCTACGAGACTAGCTGTGGCAGCACCGGTGAGTTCTCTTTCAAGGGATACATTGAGATGATGAATGCAAGCGGCGAGCGAATCAGACGTGACTTCGAGCAGAAATACTCGGTCATCGCACCTGCAGCCACTGTCAGCGCCGACATCATGAACGTGCTGTATGCCGGATACGAGAATCCAATGAGTGTAAGTGTGCCCGGCATTCCTACAAGCAAGATCACGCTCTCAATGGCTGGCGGCGGTTCGCTCACTCCCAACGGCGAGGGCAAGTACATTGCCAAGCCCACCGAGGTAGGCAAGGAGGTGACCTTCACCGTATCGGCACAGTTGGAAGGACGCACACAGCAGATGGGCGAATTCAAGTTCCGCGTTCGCAAACTGCCCGACCCAACGGCGTTCATCGTCAATGGCAACGACCAGTTCAAGGGTGGCCGACTCAGCAAGCAGGCCATCATGGAGGCTACACAGCTCAGCGCCGCCATCGACGACGGACTTCTCAACATCCCCTTCCGCGTCACAGGCTTCGAGACGACATTCTTCGACAACATGGGTATGGCCATCCCCGAAGTATCATCGGGCTCGTCATTCACAGGCCGACAGAAAGACATGATACGTCAGCTGTCGCGTGGCAAGCGTTTCTACATCAGTAAGATAAAGGCTGTGGGCCCCGACGGCATCGAGCGCACACTGAACGGTGCGATGGAGGTTATCGTCAACTAATCCAAGCCCAACGCCGAGGCCGAAAAAGCCTTATCGCAGTATAGCTTATCGCAGTATAGACTTATCGTCAAAACCAACGACTACCAAGACAGAAATAATAAAGATTATGAAGAAGAATCTGTTTATCATATTGCTGACTCTCCTGGCCACGACAGCCATGGCGCAGCCCGCAAAGCGAAGAGTCACTCCAACCAACTCGTCATCCTCAGCACAGCAGAGCAAGACACAGGCTGGCAGCGACCGCTTCTCGATGATGTTCCCCACTAGCGACGCAATGCCCGAGGACGTGGCATGGCGACGTGACCTGTATCGCGAACTGGACCTCACAAAGGCCAAGAACTCGCCCCTATACTATCCCGTGCAGCCCATTGGCAACCAGTGCAACCTGTTCACCTACATCTTCCGTCTGGTGCTCACAGGACGTGTCACTGCCTATGACTACAAGATAACGGGTGTGGAGTCGTTCGCTGCCAAGGACAAGATCGATCTAAAAGAGTTCCTCAAACGCTACCGCATCTACTACGAGGAGAAGAACGGTAAGGTCGAGGTGGCCGATGCCGACGTGCCCAGCGAACTGGTGAAGCGCTATCACATCAAGGAGAGCAGCTATCTGGATCAGCGCACCGGCACCATCCACACCAAGGTGGTGGCCATCTGCCCCATCATGCTCGAAGGCGGTGAGTTTGGCGACGACGTTGCCACCCCCAAGCCTTTGTTCTGGATGAAGTACGACGACGTGGCTCCCTATCTGGCCAAGTTGCCCGTGATGGCAAGCGACCTGAACAACGTCACCAACATGACGGCCGACGATTACTTCACCCTCAACCGCTACGAGGGCAAGATATACCAGACCAACAACATGCAGGGCAAGACCATTGCCGAATACTGCCGTGACGACTCGGCGCAGATAAAGGAGTCGAAGCGAATTGAGAAACAGCTTACCGACTTCGAAGACCACCTCTGGGGACATGAGGAGCCAAACGACTCACTCGACAGTCTGCAGGTTGACAATGCCAAGAGTGCCAAGGCCTCGAAGAAAGCCAAGAGCAGTACGGCCGACGACGAGAAGAGCTCATCACGCAGTCGCCGCACCAACAGCAAGGCCGACAAGAGCGAGGCCAGTGAGGCGGCTCCCGCACCACGCTCATCAGCCCGACGTCAACGCCGATAAAGAGCACACATGATGCATTGAAAAACGTGCATTAGAGACAAATATGCAATATGTCGATGTCATTCTACCTCTACCACTAGACGGAACCTTCACCTACTCCATCCCGCAACACTTGCAGGGATTGGTACGGACAGGGTGCCGTCTCACTGTTCCTTTTGGCAAAAAGAAGACATATTCGGCCATTGCACAGCAACTTCACGACAACAAACCCACCGACTACGAGGTCAAGGACGTCATTTCCGTTCTTGACGACTACCCTATCCTGCTCCCTTCCCAGCTCAAACTGTGGCAGTGGATTGCCGAATACTACCTCTGCCCCATCGGCTCGGTATACAAGGCGGCATTGCCCAGCGGACTGAAGGAGGAGGACGAGCAGACAAACTACAAGCCAAAGCTGGTGCAATGCGTGCAGCTCACCGAGGCCTACTTCAACGACTCCCAGCTTGTCAGCGTATTGGTGGAGCTGAAACGCTCACCCAAACAGGTAGCACTGCTGATGAAGTATCTGGAGATGAGCAAGGCTGCCGCTGCACTGACACTCAAGAACCCGACCTTGCTGCTCGAGGTGGAGAAGCTGGAGCTACTCAAGCAGGCAGACTGCAACACCACCAATCTGAAAGGACTGGTCGAGAAGGGCATACTGGAAGTCTATGACAAACAGGTAGACAGACTGGAGCATGACGAACTGCCCACCGAGATGGTACTACATCTGCTCAGTCCCGCACAGCAGCACGCACTCGACAGCATCAACCAGCAATGGGCGAAGCTCAACGTATGTCTGCTGCACGGCGTGACGTCGAGCGGCAAGACCGAAGTGTACATCCATCTCATCCACCAAGCCCTGGAACAGAAGAAACAGGTACTCTATCTACTGCCTGAAATCGTACTCACCACCCAACTCGTCAACCGCCTCAAACGTGTCTTCGGCGGTCGGCTTGGCGTGTACCACTCCAAATACAGCGACGAACAGCGTGTCGAGATATGGCAGAAGCAACTCTCGAACGAGCCTTACGAAATCATCGTGGGTGTGCGCTCCTCCGTCTTCCTACCATTCCAGAAACTGGGACTGGTAATCGTGGACGAGGAGCACGAGCAGAGCTTCAAGCAGCAAGACCCCGCACCACGCTACCACGGACGCAACGTGGCACTGATGCTGGCACACATGGCAGGAGCCAAGACACTGCTCGGCACTGCCACCCCCTCACTCGAGAGCTACTACAACTGTCAGCGTGGCAAGTACGGACTGGTCGAACTCTTCGAGCGCTACAAGCAGGTCACGATGCCCGACATACAGGTTGTGAACATTGCCGAAGAGCGAAGGAAGAAGATGATGAACGGCCCCTTCACATCCGTACTGCTCAAAGAGATGAACGATGCACTGCAGAACGGCGAGCAGGTCATACTCTTCCAGAACCGTCGCGGCTATGCTCCCACCATCGAGTGCCACACTTGCGGTTGGGTGCCCCGTTGTCCCAACTGCGATGTCAGCCTCACCTTCCACAAGCGGCTCAACCAGGTCACCTGCCACTACTGCGGCTACTCGACGATGATACCCACCAAGTGCCCCAACTGCGAGGAAACGAACCTCGAGACGATAGGTTTCGGAACAGAACGCATCGAGGATCATATAAAGAAACTCTTTCCCGAAGCCAGCGTGGCACGCATGGACCTCGACACAACACGTAGCCGTCAGGCCTACGAACAGATTCTCAGCAACTTCCAGAACGGGCAGACCGACATACTCGTCGGCACACAGATGGTGACAAAGGGACTGGACTTCGACCGTGTCAGCGTGGTGGGCATCCTCAATGCCGATACCATGCTCAACATGCCCGACTTCCGCAGCTACGAGCACGCCTTCCAGATGATGTCGCAAGTGGCGGGACGAGCCGGACGACGCAACAAGCAGGGACGCGTAGTGCTGCAGACCAAGACCCCCGAACTGCCCGTCGTCAAGCAAGTCGTCGCCAACGACTACAAGGCTCTCTACGACTCGCAGCTCGAAGAGCGACAGCTCTTCCACTACCCTCCTCTACGCCGACTTATCAGCATCTACATGAAGCATCGCTACGAGTCCACGCTCAACGGTCTGGCCTACGACATGGCCACACTTCTGCGCAAAGTCTTTGGCGAGCGAGTCCTGGGCCCCGACACCCCACCCATTGCACGCATCCAGTCGCTCTACATACGCAAGATAGTGCTGAAAGTGGAGTTGGGAGCCAACATGGCCGAGGTGCGCAAACGCTTGCGACAGGCACAACAGTACTACCTCTCGATGGACAAATACAAGGCGGCACAGATATACTTCGAGGTGGACTGAGAGGCCCCCTCGAACTCCCCGAGGGGAGAATGCAAATCCTTTGGAAAAGAAAGAATAAAGAAATATAACCAATATAAGGCCTTATGAAAAACGAAATCATCTGCCAAAGAGTAGAGAAGTTAAGAGAATGGATGCGCGAGAACGGCTTCGAAGCATTCATCTTCCCCAGCACCGACCCTCACAGCGGTGAATACATCCCCGACCACTGGATGACACGCCAGTGGATAAGCGGTTTCAACGGTTCGGCAGGAACAGCCGTCGTCACTCTCGACAGCGCAGCCCTCTGGACCGACTCACGATATTTCCTGGCTGCTGCCGAACAGTTGGACGGCACGCCCTTCCAACTCATGAAAATGGCACTTGCCGACACACCCACCATCGCCGAGTGGCTGGGAGAGCAGCTCAACGAGGATGACACGGTGGGAATGGATGGATGGGTGAACACCATTAGCAGCGTGGAAACACTGGAGCAAGAGTTGCTGAACTACGGTCTGGAACTGGAGACAGAGTTCGACCCCGCAGAAGAATTGTGGGAGGATCGCCCCGCAATACCCAGCAACCCCGTCGAGGTGCAGCCCATCGAGCTGACAGGCATGAGTGCCAAGGAGAAGATAGCCAAGGTGCGCGAGGAGATGCTTGCCCAGCAGTGCGAGGTGCTCGTGGTGAGCCAGCTCGACGAGATAGCCTGGCTGCTGAACCTGCGTGGCACCGACGTGCACTGCAACCCCGTCTTCGTCAGCTACGTCCTGCTGACGGAAGACGACTGCACGCTGTACATCAATCCCGAGAAACTCACGCCCGAAGCAGTGGAGTACCTGAAAAACGAAGGCGTGAAGACTGACGACTACGAGAACATCGAGGATGCACTGGACGGATATTATGGCGACGCCATGATGGACCACCACACCACCAACTTCCACCTCTACAACCTACTCGACGCCGAGTCAATAACATGCGACGCACCCTCGCCCATCGCCATGCTGAAAGCCGTTAAGACCGAGGCCGAGATAAAGGGCTATCGCAGTGCCATGCTGAAGGACGGCATCGCACTGGTGAAGTTCCTGCGCTGGCTGAAGCCTGCCGTCGAGGCGGGAGGACAGACGGAGATGAGCATCGACCAGAAGCTGACAAGTCTGCGAGCCGAGCAGCCCCTCTATCGCGACATCTCGTTCGACACCATAGCCGGCTACGGCGCACACGGAGCCATCGTACACTACGAGGCCACGCCCGAGACCGACATCCCCCTCGAGCCCCGCGGACTGCTGCTGTTGGACAGCGGAGCGCAGTACCAGGACGGTACCACCGACATCACGCGCACCATCGCCCTCGGCCCTCTCACCGACGAGGAGAAGCACGACTACACACTGGTGCTGCGCGGCCACATACGCCTGGCCATGGCCAAGTTCCCCGCCGGCTCGTCGGGCACACAGCTCGATGCCTGCGCCCGCTATGCCATGTGGCAGGAAGGCATCAACTACCTGCACGGCACAGGCCACGGTGTGGGCAGCTACCTCAACGTACACGAAGGGCCTCACCAGTTCCGGATGAACTACATGAAGGCACCGCTCACGGCCCACATGACCGTCACCGTCGAGCCCGGCATCTACAAGACCGGCAAGCACGGTTGCCGCACCGAGAACACCATGCTCATCACCCACTACATGGACGGCGAGTTTGGCGAGTTCCTGCAGCTCGAGCCCCTCACACTCTGTCCCATCGACACCACCCCCATCAACCTCGACGAGATGCAGCAAGACGAGATAGACTACCTCAACTGGTATCACAACCACGTCCGCGAGACGCTGCTGCCCCACCTCACCGACGAGGCCGACCGCGAGTGGCTGGTACAGGCTACCCAAAAAGTTTAAACTAATGCATAATTCTTAATGCATAATTCATAATTGGGTTGGCACATAGCGTTATTCGGAGTGATGACTTATATATAAATGTCTTCGGTATATTTAACATAAATCTTTGATAAATTTACCGTAAACGACAAAAAGGCAATAAGGACGATCGGACTTCGCCCTCAAATCGGTGATGTGAATTATGAATTATCCAAGCGCTAGCCTAATTATGAATTATGAATTATGAATTGTGAATTATGAATTATCCAAGCGCTAGCCTAATTATGAATTATGAATTATAAATTATGAATTAATAAAAAATGGCACTAATCAAGAGACTAGAGGGAATGCCTGCCCCTCGATTTGGAAAGCACTGCTACTTCTCGGAAGGCGCAGTGATAGTAGGCGATGTAGAGATGGGCGACGACTGCACGGTGTGGTTCAACGCCGTGATACGTGGCGATGTACACTACGTGAAGATTGGCAACCGCACCAACGTGCAGGACAACAGTTGCATCCACACCCTCAACGGCAAGGCCCCCTGCATTCTGGGCGATGACGTCACCATCGGTCACTGCGTCACCCTGCACGGCTGCGAGGTGCAGGACGGAGCACTCGTGGGCATGGGAGCCACCGTGCTAGACCATGCCGTGGTGGGCAAGGGAGCCATCGTGGCTGCCGGAGCCCTGGTGCTGAGCAACACGCAGATAGGTGACGGCGAACTGTGGGGCGGCGTTCCCGCCAAGTTCATCAAGAAGGTCGACCCCGAGCAGGCACAGTCGCTCAACAAGACCTATGCTGCCCACTACATCGAGTATAGCGACTGGTTCCGCAAGGCCGACAGCAATCCCGACAACACACAGAACGTCACAACGAGCGAGGAGTATAAAGCATAAGTGAATAGTGACTCTTTTTTTAGTAAAAAGTGAATCAAGGGGTCAGACACCATGATCCACGATAGTACCCCTATTATTTACAACTGCTAAACTGCTAAACTGCTAAACTGCTATAAAAAAAGGTTCGCATTTTGAGTGCGAACCCTTTGTAAATTACACAAAGGTGTCAGACACCTTTGTGTAATTTTTCTCTGCATCAGAACAATATCCCGCTGTTTTTACACAAAGGTGTCAGACACCTTTGTGTAATCTTTCTGCACTGTCAGAACAGCATTCCACTATTCGATGCGCAACTGACACCGATGGCTGTTCCGATGGCGGTGATCAGTGCAGTAAGAAGCTTCCAAAGAAAGCTGATAGTTTCCTTCTTCATTAGGACTCTCCCCCCGCCCTAAAAGACTCTCCCCCCGCCCTCCCTGAAGGGAGGGAGCTGCATTACAGCTAAGGGCACAGTGCCTAGGGAGCCTCCGATACTATTAGGGGGATTCGGAGTAGTTTGGTAATAATGAAATAAAAGACTCTCCCCCCGCCGTCTGCCTCTCAGCGGAAATGCAGCCCCCTCCCTCCAGGGAGGGCGGGGGGAGAGTCCGATCACTTGTGCACCTCGACGTCGGGCTCGTCGCTGCCCTTGCGCTTCTCGGCCTCGATCTTGATGACCTCGGCCTGCTTCTTGAGGGTGGCACCTCGGTGAACTCGCA
>JAGHUS010000190.1 GCA_018064685.1 Bacteroidales bacterium
GAATCCCCGTCCAACAAGGACTCACAATAGCAGGATTGGACTGAGATCCCTCCTTCGTCGGGATGACAATGAAGGTGTGGGTCAAACAGTATATAATTACCCTTCCTTTTAACCTCTCTATAACTTCCTTTTAACTTCCAAAAAAACATGTCAATAATTCTCAACACAACCGACCTGAAGGAGACACTGCTCCTTACCCCCGCCAACCAGAACATCATGCTCGCAGGCAAGCATGGCATTGGCAAGTCTGAAATCCTTACCTCCTTCTTCCAAGAAAAAGGCATGAAGGTGGTGACACTGTTCCTGGGACAGATGTCCGACCCAGGCGACATCATCGGTTTGCCATCGAAGGTGGAGACGAAGGACAAGAACGGAAAGGTGACGGCACAGACCGACTTCACCCCACCCTACTGGTTCCCCGTCGATGACACGCCCATCGTGCTTTTCCTGGACGAGCTGAACCGTGCCCGACCCGAGATACTGCAGACGGTGATGGACCTGACGCTGAACCGCCGACTGGCAGGCAAGGCTCTGCCCAAGGGCAGTCGTGTGATAGCTGCCGTCAACGAGGGTGTGGAGTATCAGCTCACCGATCTCGATCCGGCACTCGTGTCGCGCTTCAACATCTACGAGTTCAAGCCCACGGTCGAAGAGTGGCTGAACTGGGCTACGGCCAACAAGCTGGATAACCGCGTCATCAACTTCATACAGGGTAACCCCTCGTGGCTGGATGGTGAGGACGACGGCAAGAAGTATGAATACAAGGGGATGGAGAAGACGGTAGACCGACGTGCGTGGAAGAAGGTGTCGGACCTGATGCATGGCATCGACCGCATCACCGACCTGCACAAGCGCATCATAGCCGGCATCATCGGAGCCAGTGCTGCGGCAGTGTTCATCCGCAGTGCTATGCAGAACAACTCGCTGACGGGCAAGGACTTGATGCTGCACTACGACAAGGCAATGAAGACCGTTGAGAAGTATCAGCTGCATGAGTTTGCCATCCTCAACGAGTCGGTGTTCCGATTCCTGGAGCACACGAAGCTGAACGACCGCGACAAGAAGCTGGCTGCCAAGAACCTGAAGCAGTACATCGACTGGTTGCGTGTGAACAAGAAGAAGGAGGCTCTGGCCAACTTCGTCACCACCTTTGAGAAGGGTACCTACAGCGAGGCCATCGTCTTCATGGTAATGAATGCGCCCGATGTGTATGACATGCTGAACGAATTTGTAGAGAAATTATGATACTAGACAGAATATCTGAAATGACACAACGCTGGTTTCTCAGCGAGGAAGCACTCTTCTCTGTTTTCTGCACCCACAAGGTGGTAGAGAACAGAGACATGAAGTGCCACGCACGGGTGGGAAAGGGACTCATAGAGGTGAACCCGAAACTGTGCGACGACATCAGCGACAGGGAACTGGAAGAGCGGCTGCGCATAGAGCTGATACGCATACTGCTGAAGCATCCCTACGACCGTCAGCCCGACGGATGCTGCAGCAAGGCTCGTGCACTGGGCAGCAACTGCATCATATCGGACTCGTACAAGTTGCAGAGGGTGGCGATGGAACATCCAGCGGACTTCAATCTGCCGGCAAACGGCCACTTCGAGTTCTATGCTCGACAGATACAACGTATGCTCGAGGCCGAACAGTCGAGGGGGCAGAACCATGGCAACGATGGGACGCCCAGCCAGAGACAGGGCAACGGTGACGGGCAGGACGATAATGGCACGTCGGACATTGCACAGAACTGGGAGCAGGACGAACTGATGACAGCCACTGTCAACGATGTGATAAGGAACGTAAACTCGTGGGGGACGCTGGGTGCAAGCATCGTAGAGCAGATCGTGGCCTCGACCCAGGCACGCATCGACTATCGCCAGGTGCTGGCCGGCTTCCGTGCCACGGTGCTCTCGCAGTCGCGACGGCTCACGCGCATGCGTCCCAACCGTCGGTCGGGCTTCGAGGCCATGGGAAGCCGCTACGACTTCAACACCCGATTGATAGTGGGTGTCGATGTCAGCGGCAGCATCCACAGCGAGGATCTGAAGCACTTCTACACCACCATCAACAACTTCTTCCAGTATGGCATCAAGGATATTGACGTGGTGCAGTTCGACACAACGCTGGGCGAGATTGTAACCTTGTCGAAGGCCACCGAGAAGGTGACGGTGACGGGACGTGGCGGCACGTGCTTCCAGCCCTTCATAGACTTCGTGGCACGGCATCCCGAATACGACGGTGCCCTTATCTACACCGACGGCTATGCGGCCGAGCCCAGCATCCCCCCTGCGATGCGCACCCCCTTGTGCTGGATTGTGCGCAACGAGCAGCAGCTGAGGCAGCACGAGGGGTGGATGAGCAAGAGCGGACGGGTGTGTATGATAGAGACTCCATAATAAAACGTAAGACTATACACTTATGAATAATGACATCATTCTGGACACTGACATGTGGCTAGACGATATGCCAGACATCATGGTCAGCGTCTCGACCGACTATTCTGTGACCATACATCGCTCAGAACCGGGCTCAGACCCTCTATACAGCCAGAAACTGCGTATGGCCAAGAGGATGAAGGCCTCGCTGAAGGAACTGCGTGTGTCGCTGATAAAGAAACATGATACAGTGGACAAGAGCGAGGAGCAATACTTTCGTATGCGCTTCCTTAACATCATGGCGCTGAAGCTATTGCTGGAGCATGGCATCGCACAATGGCAGAATGCACCAAACGACGAGACGATGCTGAAGCAGTTCGCCGCGCACCACATTGTGCCGCCCATGGCCGAGTGGGAGGCCGAGTGGAAGTCCTTCTATCAATACTGCTGCGACACATATACAAACAGAATGCAGCGATATGAGGAGGAGCGTATCAGGAACCAGAAACTCGAACACCTCGTCAACATAAGGGAGACTCGGCTGCGTGCCTTCATCGGCACCATCGACTTCCATCCAGGCGTCTCGGCAACAGTCAGCAGCCATTTCTGTCCCATCAGGAGGAATGGCAAATTTAGCTGGGGATTATTCAATGTGAGACTACTCTTCGATGATCAGTGTTTGAAGTTTCCACTGCGCCTGCATCTGGCAGATGCCTGCACGAATAGAATAGTGGAGACCATAAGGAAGATTAACGACTTGATGCCGGCATTACGACAGGCCGTCAAAGATGACGAGCGCGAGCACAACCTCGAACTGAGAGTTGTGAGTTCTGTCTACCACCGATATGAAGATTATGGGGTACAGCCGAACTCACTGTACGTTGTTGACACCTCGACAGTGGTCGGGAGGGTTGATGACAAGCAGTTGGCTACGTGCAGGATAGTTGGCAACATAAACAAGCTGGTCGATAGTTTGCATCTCTTTATCATTCAGCAGAAAGTAGATGACGAGACCAAAAGGAAGTGGTTTATGTGAACGGTCCGTTCGACGTGACGTATCAAGTTATAAACTTTCTGTCTTAGCAGTCAATAAAACAATATTCTGTGTCTGATTGTATGTTGTTTCCTTTGCTAAACTCAAAAAATGGCATAATGTTTTGCTCATATTGACGAAAAGTGTTATTTTTGCACCGATATATAGACATATTAACAAAAAGTCAGTGACAAAAACAGAAAAGAAAATGAAAAAGCTTTTTACATTGATTGCCCTCGTGGCAAGTGTATGCCTCAGCATGAATCTGAGCAGTTGTGGTGATGACGAAGTTGCTCCCAACGTACCTGCTACAATCAAGTACAGTACAAGTTGGTCTGCAGGCACAACCGTGGCAACCGTGGGCACCTCGGAAACCAAGGCAAAGGAGGTTATGGCCGACTTTCTCAACCAGAAGTTGGGAAATATCGGTGAGGTAAAGGCGAGCGCGGCAGGCGTAAGCGTTTACGTATCCACCAATGCTGTGGATAAGGCCAAAGAAATCTTCAAGTCGATAAACGGCAACACTAAGGAACTGGATGACAAGATGAACCAGATAGAGGGACTGATAAGAGTCTCGTTCAAGGTATATGACCAGGATAACAAAACCATTCTCTTCGACTATGCCTATAGCCCCGGCTCGACTAGCCCAGCAGCAGGTACCTATTCTTATACCGAGACCTTCGAGGGTGCCAGCTACGAGTGGACTGCAACCATCACCAACACCCCCGACGAGAAACAGAAAACCCTGATGCTCGGTTCTATCGTTCTGCCTCGCGATGTTGAAGGTCTGAGTGCTGGTACATACGACGGTTTGTGCCAAATAACCACGAACAGCGTCGTCCTCAGCTCGAACCAAAAGAATGAATATGACATGAGTGTACTTAGACTCTCGATAGACCTTTCGAGTGCCACCGAGGACGGCAAGTACACTGCTACGTTGCGCACTACTAACAACAAAGTAATACTCGACAAAGTACTCTTCAGCAAGAAGTAAGAGTTACGAGAGTTATTCTTTTTTATAAAAGCGGCACACTTCTGAGAAATTCAGAAGCGTGCCGCTTTCTTTACAATACGCCAGCGTTCAACATCATGCCAGCCATCTTTCTTCTCCTTATTCACACAGAGCAGTATCACTCAAACAACTGCCTGTAATACTCCGCCTTCTTCTCCAACTTCATCGGATAGGCACGCGAACTGCTCGGCATTCGCCACCAGCGTAGACGAGTCTTCTTACCGTTACTATTGATAAGTTTGTTGTATCCTTCGTTATCGTCATCGTAGCGAAGCGCATCGTCATCGTTAATAACCACATACTCCCCCACTTTCGGAATCTTCACCTCAATCCCTTTACTTGCGAAATACGCCTGCAGCTCCTCACTCGCCTTGCCTCCAGTCGTCACTATCGTTCTGCATTCCGGCATCTGCTCCAAGAGTGCAAAAACATCCGTACCCTCCACAATCTCCAGGAAGTTATCATCTGCATTGTCCCTCAGGCGGCACACTTTACGAGCGGTATCAAACAGCGCAATACCCTTCTCCCGACAGAACGCCACAATCCTTTCCCGATCAAACCTTTTAGGCTTATCTAAGCCCCCTTTAAGGGGGTTGGGAGGCTGTTCGAGGGACTGTTTGGGCGTCTCCTCAAAGTATGCTTTGTCATTGAAATGTATCAGCCCTTGAATCCTCCAGAAGTCATTTATCCAGTTCGGGTAAAAGAACTCCATGCTCCAACGAGCCTTCGGTGGAGGGAAACTGCCTAGGAACAGCATCTTTGCATTCGATGGCAGAAACGGTTCAAGCGGATGTTCTTCGATTGTCATAAGAATAGTGCATTTTTTACACAAAGGGGGCTGCCCCTCTTGTCATTAATGAGTTTTTACAAACGCTCTGCTACAAGCGGAAGTATCTCAAGATCAGCCGGTAGCCATTTAACCGAAGCCAGTTCATCCTTCTTCAGCCATCGTGCATCTTCATGCTCAATGAGCGATAGCTGACCACTGATGACTGAGCAAACGAAGCATTGCATAGAAAGATGAAACTGAGGATAGTCATACTCAACCGTTGTAAGCAACTCCCCCACCTCAATCTCCGTCTGCAATTCCTCACGAATCTCGCGCTTCAACGCCTCCTCGGGTGTTTCTGCAGGAATCCAGTCGCTATTGCCATTAGCCTGTACGGAGTTTGTCGATGGGGCATCGTGCACGTAAGTGCCCTCGATCTTGCCACCAGGAAACTCCCACCAATCCTTCCATTCGCCATACCCACGTTGGGTAGCGAACAACCTGCCATCCTTGATGATGATAGCTGCAACAACATTTATGATCTTCTTCGGTCCGTTCATTTCGATTTATGCCGGGGCATACTTTTTGCAATAGTGCAAAGGTACAAAAAATTATTGTTGTCCGGTAAACTTACCGTAAATATTTAGTGAAGTGTAGCGTTATTCTATGGTTAATGCAGCATCTTTCAGTAATTGCTGCATGGCCAAATACCACAACTAATTGTACTGATACGCCAGACGTTCGTCACCGTTCCAGCAATGAATAATTCCACAGTACTGGAACCCGACCTTCTCTATCAAGTGTTGCATCACCATGTTGTCGCGATGGGTGTCTATGCGAATGGTCGAATAATGCTGTAGGGCAAATTCCATTGCCTTGCTGAAGATGCCCTTCACCTCTCCCCTACTCGCAATGCGATGAATGGTGGCGTATGGGTTATCGTTCTTCCATGAACCGTCATAAATGATATCATACGTAGGATCACTACCGCCTCGGAGCACGAACGTTGCCACCATCCTACCTTCTTCAATGCACACGTAACTATCGCCCCTATCTATGTCGTCGGTAAGCTGCTCCACTGAAGGATAGTCCTTCGCCCACTGGTTGGGGTTGCCGGTCTCAGCCATAAACCTGCGGGCTATGGCAAATATCTCCATCATCTGTGGAATGTCAGCTAATGTTGCCTTTCGAATCTTCATAATGACATCACTTGTTTATATATTCTCGATGACACCTTCTTCATTCTCTAACAAAGTGCGGATACAACTCATCGGCTGTTGCATCAGACGCAAACGGAGTTTCTCCTAAATGGGGAATATACTCGAAACCCTCATAGCTGAAGGCCTTCAACTCTTCCGGATTCGTTATCTGATTCTGCAGGATGAAACGCACCATGGCTCCACGGCAGGACTTCGCCCATACGGCTTGCATCTTCAACCCGCCATCCTTCTGCCGAACATAGAACAAGGGGTGAATGACCTTTACTTCCTGCATCACTCGTTTCCAGTCGAACAGATGTTCATATTCCTCGGTCGAGAGATGCACGAGTATGCCATCATCTGCCTTCACGCTATCGATGAGTACATCTGTCAACATATCCTTCCAGAAGGTATTGATAGGCTTGTCATCTGTGAGATCAAGCTTAACGCAATGTTCCATGCGGTAAGGCACGATTGCATCCATCGGACGAAGCAAGCCATAGAGAAAACAAGTAATCCAGAGATGATCTTGCCCGAACCGAAGTGTCTCCTCGCCAAGCGTCTTGGCCTTCAGATGCTTATACGCCTGACCATTGTATGCCATGATAGCAGGAAGCTTCTCTGCCGTAAAGAAGTTCTGGTACCTGCGCCAGTTCTCCGCAGCAAGAGCCCGACTGCAATCCAGTTCCTTTGCAAGTGCATCAATATCCAACGAAGCCATCTCCATAGCCAGTTCGTCGGCAACGGATTGAAACTTCGGTTCCGTCAGAGCCTTCACCTCCGACTTTTCAAACATTATCTTAGCGTTTGCGAGTAGTATCTGCATGATGTAAATGAATTTATTACAGGAATAAAGTGCTAGCACTTGCTTAATGAAATATCCACCAACAATACTGCGTGTTCTTTCTCCTCCTTTGGCGCATCCTTTGGACGCCATGCTACAATGAAGCGGATGGTGGCTAATGCTACTTCGTAACCCTTCTCTGCCCACACGAGGAGTTCGTTTTGCATCCTCTGTGAGAGTTGTGCCACCGAAAGATTGGTCTTGGGGTCGTACAGGAAATTATTGGAGAAACGGAGTTGCTCACCAGCGCGCAACGATAGAATCTCTTTCTTTCTGGATTTGAAGAAACCTAGGTTGACGTCACGATGAGATAGTTGGAGTACAATCTCGTCCGGCATCTCGTAGAGGTGCTGATCTGCCATCTTTCTGTCCGCAGGCAAATGGTCGAACAAAGAGAAATTAGTGTGGATGAACAGTCGCTGTTTGGCTCGTGTCATACCCACATAGTAACGACGAAGCTCATCATCAGTAATATGGCGAGGTTCGGTCAGCAGCATATAAACATCGTCAAACTCGCGTCCCTTCGATTTGTGAATGGTCGAAACGACCACATCGGCCCCCGTGAGGTCGCAAAAGTCCTCTATCGAAGACTCAAAGACAAACTCCTTGAAGTCTGTAAGGTACTTTGCCTTATTGGTCGCCTCGAATAGGTCGATGCAGCGTCTGAGGTAATGCAGGCTCTCGGACGCTTGGTATATATCATACGTCCTCCGCTTTGCCTCTTCCCAAACCTCATCGGCTATCAAGGGAGTTTGCGTTTTGCCATCAATGTGCTTCAGGAACAAACGTACTTCCGCCATATTCCAGAAACGGAATCCATCCATACTCTGAATCAACTTGCTCTGTAACCCACGCCTGCGCAGGAGTGCCACCAGAATGACGGCTTCTTCGTTCGTCTGTGTCAGAACACATGTTGTAACCTCATGACGGTTACGAAGCAGCTCGTTCACAAGAGGTTCGTACATACAAGACGAGACATGATGCGTCATGCTCACCATTCCCTCACTTGTACTCTTGGACAGGATAGGCGCACTCTTCATACGATTGCGTATGCCATGCACAAATGCATTGGCAAAGCTGACCACATGCTGACTACTGCGGTAGTTCTCGGTCATCTCCACAAACGTTCCTGCGGACTCCTTGAGCAACTGAGCCATATAAGCAGAATTCGACCCACGGAACTCGTAGATGTTCTGGTCGTCATCGCCCACAGCAATCACGCGCATCTCTTCGTTGGCGGTCATCAGTGCTCGCACAAGGGCATATTCCTCTGCACTCATATCCTGTGCTTCGTCTATCACAAGTACCGTTTTGGCAATACGGTTCGGCTCTACCTCACCCTCGTTGATCATCTGTGCAGCACGTCCCACAACATCCTTTGCATCGTCCAGATTGCCGATGCGGCCAAGTAAGTCAAAGCAATAGGAATGGAACGTCTTGATCTCTACGAAATGGGCAGCATTGCCGATAAGCCCCATCAGCCGTTGTTTGAACTCAATGGCTGCAGCACGCGAGAATGTGAGCATCAGCAACTGTTCGTGTTTTACATCCTCAAGCAGGAGCAACGAGGCCAGCTTATGCACCAGTACTCGCGTTTTGCCACTACCAGGACCTGCTGCCACAACGATGCAGCGGGATTCCTTGTCAGAGATAATCTGCATCTGCTTTTCCGACAATGCTCCAAAGAGCTGATCATACTTTTCTGGCGTCACGTTACGCTCAATTTCCTGCACACGCTTTCCCTTGAAATACTTTGCGACAAAGCGTTTGTAATCCATCTGGAAATAATCCTGCACATACTGAAGGGCTGCATCGTAATCACGCACCATCAGGTTGGCATATTCGCCCACAATGTGCACTTGCTGAATCTTCTGCTTGTAGAACTCATTCAGCATACGGTAATCATCCTGCTTGTATCTCAGTCGGTTGTCCTTGATGCGACGAATGTCCATCGCGTTGTAGAGCACCAGAAAACCACCTTCCAACTTCAGCGCACCAATCTTTGAGAGATAAAGCAAAGCTTCCTCCACATCCTCCAGCTGCACATCCTGCAACACCCCAAAGAGGTTCTGTCCGTGTGCTTTGAGGTCATTGAGTAGTTCCACTACAGAAAACTGAATACCCTTCTTTTGAGTTTCTTCAGCAGTCGTGTCATGCACCTGCCCGTAAAGCCATTCTACGGCGAACTGACAAATCTCCAATCGCTTCTCGAAACGCTTCAAGGTGGCTTCCATGTCTGCCTGACGCTTCACTTCAATGTTGTGTACAGCATCTTCCTTCTTTCGGGTGTAACCCTTGACCGTAAGGAAATACAGCAACGTGCGAATGTCCTTTTCCGTTGCCGTCGTGATGCCTTCGTTTTGGGCATTGTCATTCAACTGCTTGCAAGAGATGCGAAGTGAATCATCGGGTATCTGACCGAGGATGTAGCGTTCCAACTTTGCAAAGCGATCCAGCATACGTTTCGTCTTATTCTCCGACACATCAGCATCTTGCAGATAAGCAGAAACATCCTTCGAGTCGGCAAGGATTCCTTCCTGACGCATTCGTTCTACGGCAGACACCACCTCGCTCTTGTTCATACCCAAAATGTCCGCTAGATAATCCACACGTGACTCTGCCTCAGCATCTTGTGCCTTGGCAATGTGTTTCTGACTGATGAGCGACTTGATGATTCGCACAGTCTTCTCCACCTCGTCATTCTCAAAGAGCAGCGACTCTGTAATGCGCTTGCGCGCTTCGTCCATATTCTTCACCGTGATGCCGGTGGCATAGACGTGTGGAACATTGTTTCCACGTTCCAAATAACCGGCTTGTTCGAGGGCAGCAAGGGCAGTTCGCACACGTGTCTCAATGTCCGATACGGAATCGTCCCAACCTGCTTTTCGCGCTATCTCAAGAGCCGAGCAGCAGGCGCGCATTCGTTGTTTGGTGAGGTCCTTGACAGCCTTCCACACCTGCTGAATCTCACTGATACTCAATTTCGTCTGGTTGAGTAGAATGAAGTGTTTGTCGAGATCGGCATCGCTATAGAGCACAAAACAACGTGCCTCAAGATGCGGGTCACGGCCAGCACGTCCTGCCTCCTGCACATAGTTTTCCAGCGAGTCGGAGATGTCATAGTGCACCACCAATCCCACATCGCTCTTGTCCACACCCATGCCGAAGGCAGAGGTTGCCACGATGATGCGCACTTTGTCCGACATGAAGGCATCTTGATTGGCTATCTTGTCGTCAGCATCCATCTGTCCGTTGAAAGGCAAAGCCTTGAAGCCGTCGCGTGTCAGTTTTTCTGCTAAGAGTCTAGTACGTTTTGTCCTTGATACATAGACGATGGCCGGACAATCGCTCTCTGCTATCAACTGACGAAGCTTCATATATTTGTCTTCATCGGTATCGGCATGGATGACGGAATAACGGAGATTGGTGCGTGAAGCCGTTGATGCAAAGAGTTGCAGGTCAAGGTCGAGTGTCTGCTTGAAGTAGTCGCAAATGTCCTGCACTACCTTCTGTTTGGCAGTTGCCGTAAAGCATGAGACAGGAATAGGGGTCTTGCTTCGTTTCTTCTTCTGGTATTCGCTGATGAACTTGCCGATGTAAAGGTAATCCACTCGGAAATCTTGGCCCCATGACGAGAAACAATGAGCTTCGTCTATCACGAATCGCACCACATGGCGCGCCAAGAGGATTTTCTCTATGGTCTTCGAACGGAGCATCTCGGGTGCAATGTAGAGCAGAGATGCATCACCATCCTGAACCCGCTGGATGGCCAGCGAACGACTGATAGGATCGAGCAAGCCGTTGATCGTGACGGCATCCGTTATACCTCGTTCGGCAAGGTTATCCACCTGGTCCTTCATCAATGATTGCAGAGGCGAGATGACCACGGTAAGTCCATGCACAGAACGGCCTTCCATCAGTGCTGGCAACTGAAACGTGAGCGACTTGCCACCACCGGTCGGGAAGATGGCCAGCAACGACTTGCCTTCCACGGCTGCCCTTGCGGCATTCTCCTGTAAAGGTTCACCCTCGTAAGTTCGGAACTCGTCATAGCCGAAGAACATCTTCAGGTTGTAGTGCAAATCGAGTTCTCTGCGGCAATACGAACAGCCCTCCTTACAACGTGTATGTCTCAAACGCTTCACCACATTCTCCACATTCGGATAGTTGTGGAGCACCCATGCCGGAGTGATGGAACGGCAATCGGTTGTATCAATCAAGGCGAGGGCATACGCCAATTCAACAGGCTGTTCGCCAATGATGACGTCAACATCAGCATTCGCGCACAGTCTACTCTTATATTCCTCATGAATCAATGCCGAAAGCTGTGCATCCTCTTCCGTTGTTGCACCAACGAATTCAAAAAAGCCACAGAACTCAGGAACATCGTGCAGCAAATTGGCATAAATCATTCTCTTCGCTTCGGACAAGCTATTCCATCGAGCCACTTCATCCATCAATAGGTCACGAGCCTTCTCACAATCGTTGACGGGATTATTCATCTGCTCGCTCACCAGTTTATCATCCTTCAGCAACTTATGGTAGGGACGCTCTGGGAATAGCAGCGGCGACACATAGAGTGTATCTACCAAAGCCCACTTGTCGGCTTCCTCCCCAAACAGATATTTCGCATCGTGATGGATGATATTGTGACCGCATACGAAATCTACGTCCTTCAGAAACGCCAACGCCCCACGTTTATCTCCGGCATGGAAAGTAGCACCATCCGAGCGCAAAGCTCCGACATCATGCACCGTCTTATCCTTTATGCCGACCTCTACATCAACAAAAGCATAGCGAGTAGTATCACGTTTTTGGGCACAAACCTCAGCCCCTTCAGAAGCGTGCACTTCCGTGGTCCCAATCAGTTCCTGTATCTTATCCCAGATTGACATTTCCTAAACTGATTATTTATGACTACTACTTAATTCTGGCGCAAATATAACAAAATATATCGAAACAACATCAATACATTCCAACATAGTTGCAATTCTGCTTGTTTTTCATTTCAAACCCCATTCCGTATCGCGTAAAAAAGAAGCCAATGATATGGTTTTCAAGTTACTCTCCTTGCACAAGAGGGACAGCCCTTTTGTGCAATTCCTTTACGAAGTATTACCGGTTCCTTCTCTTGTGATAAGTAATTCGGATGACAGTCCTATGCAACTTTATCATATTCTTCCTACCTTTGCCGTACGAAAATCAAACAATGATTACAGTCCAACTTATTATCAATGCATTAAATATTACTATCATGGCAAAATGGATTTGCAAAGTGTGTGGCTATACACACTATGGAGATGAAGCTCCGGAAACCTGCCCCAAATGTGGCGCGTCAAAATCACAGTTCAAAAAAGAAGGCAAACAAGGGGGGTGCACTTTCAGCATCGTGATGCTTCTGACACTCCTTACTGCTTTCTACCTCAATTTCACGTCCTGCTCTACTGCCTCAACAGTCGATAACTCAACCGTCAAATCCCTCGACCTCAATCGTTTCATGGGACGTTGGTACGAGATTGCCCGTTTCGACCACAAATTCGAGCGCGACATGCAACAAGTCACCACCATCTACGCCATTCAGGATAATGGCAGGGTGAGAGTCATCAACCAAGGTCTCGAGGATGGCAAATGGAAGTCAGCCGAAGGCAAAGGTAAACTCACTACTACTCCCGGCCTTCTCCGCGTCAGTTTCTGGGGCCCGTTCTACTCTGACTATCGCGTCATGATGCTTGCTCCCGACTACACCTACGCCCTCATTGGAGGCGAGAGCGACAAGTACCTTTGGATCCTCTCCCGCACTCCACACATTTCCTCCGATATACGTGACAAAATCCTTACCGAAGCCCAACGAAGAGGCTACAACACCAACAACCTCGTCTGGGTGCAGCAGAAATAGGCATTCATCAGCAAATAAAGCCTCCGTGCTAATTGAAAACTATTGTTGTCCGGAAAATGACTCTTCCAAGATTTTGAGTGATAATCTGACATGATAAGGTCTTATTAGAAACCAAAAATAGCACAAAAATGGCAAAG
>JAGHUS010000057.1 GCA_018064685.1 Bacteroidales bacterium
AATAATACTTAATCTTTTTAATACTTTTAATACTTTAATTGATGGGGACTATATATGATTTGACCCAGAGTGTCATTCCGACGTATTAAATAATTATCAGTATTGGGTATTTTTCACTATTCACTTTTTACTAATCCTCATAACCTTACAGCCCCATCTCCTTTATCAGGTTGTCGGCATGGCCCCATTTGTCGATGAGGTACAGCACGAAGCGGATGTCGACACCGATGCAACGCTGCAGGGCGGGATCGAAGCTGATGTCGCCCGACATAGCCTCCCAGTTACCGTCGAAGGCCAGACCGATCAGCTCGCCCTTGCCGTTGAACATCGGACTGCCCGAGTTACCACCCGTGATGTCGTTGTTCGACAGGAAGCACAGCTGCATCTGCTTGGTGCGCTTGTCGGCATAACGGCCGAAGTCACCCTTCTTCAGCATCTCGATGATGCTACCCTCCAGTTTGTAGTCGTCAATCTCGTCCTGCTGTGCAGCCTTGTCCAGAAGACTCTGTGCGTTGGTATAGTAGTCATAGTGCTGATTGCCAGCTGTATAGTCCTGGATGATGCCGTAGCTGGCACGCATCGAGAAGTTGGCATCGCTGTAGTGAGGCTGGTCGATGTCCATCTCCAGCAGAGCCTGTGTCAGCAGGTTCTCGTTATAGGTGATGTCGCTGTTGTTGGCACGCAGAGGCACTACCAGTGTAGCGAAGGCTACGCTCAAATCCTCCAACAGCTTCAGGCTCATATCCTCCTGTACCTTCTTGCCCGCCAGGATGATGTCGCGCTCAGCCTGCTTGCCGTTCACCACCGTGGTGCCGAACAGCTTGTCCACATAAGCCTCCACACTACCGTTGTAATCCTTCTTGATGGTCTTTATCACCTCGGGCTGGTACTTCTTGTCCACCTTCTCGCTTATCAGTCGCAGCATGGCCACGCATGTCTCCTTGTCCACACGCACGTCATAGTCCTTCTTCTGAGCCTCGATGGCCTGTATCATGTGCACGGCCTGTGCACTGTCCTGGCACAGCGACAGGCGGTCGGCCATCTGTGCAAAATCCAGTATCTCCATGCCGTTTATCGCCTCGTTCATATACATCACGTTGCGATACAACTCGGCACGGTCGGCATAGCCCTTCTGCAGCTTCACCAGCACGCTATCATAGCGTTCCTTGCGCTTCTCGTCCTGTGCCACCCACTGCATGATGCGCTGCTGCAGCTTCTCCTTCTCGGCCACCACACCCAGGTCCTTCAGGGCCTTGTTCATGCCAATGCTGTTCTTCCAGTAGTTGCTCGACTGTGCGTACTTCGAGGCATACTTGATGGCAATGGTGCGGTCGCTCTTCATCCACTTGCTCCACACGTCCTGCTTCGCTCCGCGCACCTCAATCATGGGCACGTTCTGGCACTCCATACGCTCGGTGATGCCATAGCTGCTCAGGTAGCGCGATGTAGAGCCGGGGTAGCCAATCGTCATGCAGTAGTCGCCCGGTGCATAGCCGTCGATGCTCACCTTAGCCCAGCGCTTGGGGTGCAGGGGCACGTTGTCCTTGCTGTATTCGGCAGGTTCGCCGTTCTTGTCGGCATAGACGCGGAACACGCTGAAGTCGCACGTCTGTCGGGGCCACATCCAGTTGTCCGTGTCGCCACCAAACTTACCCAGCGACTGGGTGGGGGTGAAGACCAGACGTATGTCGCGATACTCCTTGTACACCGATACGAAGAACTGGCTGCTGCCGTAGAACGACTGCACGCGCACCTCGCGCTTCGGATACTTCTCCTTGTAGCTAGCCTTGATCTCGTCCATGATGTCGCCCAGATACTCCTCGCGCAGCTCCATGTCGCTCATCTCAGGCTGCTGCTCCTGCTTCTTCTTCAGTTCTGCAAACACCCTGCCCGTCACGTCGTCGGTGCGCTGCAGGAAGAACACGCTCAATCCCTCGGCGGGACGCTCCTCGGCAAAGCTGTGTGCCACGAAGCCGTTACCCAGGATGTCATCCTCGGGTGTGCTCAGCGCCTGAATGGCACCAAAGCCACAGTGATGGTTCGTGAACACCAGACCATCCTGGCTCACCACCACGCCCGAGCAGAAATCGCCGAAGTCCACCACAGCATCCTTCAGCGACACGCCGCTCTCGGGGTCGTACAGTTCGTTCGATGTCAGTTGCAGTCCCAGCTGCTGCATAGCCTGCTGTGTGCGTGGGTCAATCTTGTGCAGCACCCACATGCCCTCGTCGGCCACTGCCGTCAAGGAGCCCATGGCCAAAAGGCCACCGAATAATAGTTTCTTGAAAATCATATTTAGTCGTTTAGGAAATTTGTCGTTGAATCACTTCTTCGGATACCTTCTGGCCCACCCCTCTTCGCTGAAGTCGGGCTCCTGACCTACCAGTTCATCCTTCTTGCGCTTACCCTTCTTCGCCATGCCAGGGTTCACAAACTGCATCCAGTCCTCCTTGGTGTATTTCTTGCCACGAGGCTCGGTATATCCGCGCTCCTCGCGCGAGGGCTTCTTACGCTTGGCGCTCTCCTGGCCGTAGCCCTTTCCCTTGACCTGAGCCTCTGCCTGGGCTGCGGCACGTCGGGCAGCACGGTTCATGGGGCGCTCAGCGGCGCCAGCATCTCTAGAAGTTCTAGCCTCTCTAGAAACTCTAGAAGGTCTAGAATCTCTAGGGGCTCTAGTCTCTCTAGAATTTCTAGATTCTCTAGAAGATTTTGTCTCTCTAGATTCACTAGATGCTCTACCCTCTCTGGCTTCCCCGGCATCGTTGCCTTCGGCGTCTGCCAGTTCGGCCCTTACCACACGGCCCTTCACACGAGCACCATTTATGGCCTTCATCACGCGCTGAGCATCCTGCTCCAGCACCTCCACAAACGAGTAGTTCTTCATCAGGTCTATGCGGCCCACCTCGACCTTCTCGCCCATGTTGGCATCAATCAGACGTATCATCTCGCGGGCGTAGACGCCATCCGTCTTGCCTACCGTCACAAACAGTCGGGCATAGCCGGCCTCGGCTGTGCGCTTGCCCTTCTCGCGCTTGCCACGCTTGCCGTCGTTCTGGTGGTCGGGCGCCGCATCGATCTCCGGCGCGTTGGCATAGTACTGCAGGAATCGGCCGAACTCACGGCTCAGCACTCTCTTTATCAGGTCTTCCTTGTCCAGCCACTCCCATCGGCGGTTCACCTCGGGCAGGAAGTCGGCAATCTCCTCCTCGTCCACCTCTTCGTGCTCAATGTCGTCGATGACGCGATATAGCTGCTTGGCACATATCTCCTTGCCGCTGGGCAGCTCACCCTTGATGAACTCCTTCTGTATGATCTTCTCCACCAGCTTTATCTTGCCGCGCTCGCGAACATGCACGATGCAGATGCTCGTTCCCTTCTTGCCCGCACGTCCCGTACGACCGCTGCGGTGTGTGTAGCTCTCGGTGTCGTCGGGCATGCCGAAGTTGATGACGTGCGTCAGGTCGTCCACGTCCAGTCCGCGGGCAGCCACATCTGTGGCCACCAGCAGTTGTGTGCGGTGCTGGCGGAACTTCTGCATCGTCAGGTCGCGCTGCTGCTGCGACAGGTCGCCGTGCAGCGCATCGGCGTTATAGCCGTCGCGTATCAAGTTGTCAGCCACCTCCTGCGTCTCCATTCGTGTGCGGCAGAATATGATGGCGTAGATCTTCGGGTAGTAGTCCACCACGCGCTTCAGTGCCAAGTACTTATCCTTGGCATGCACCATGTAGTATATATGGTTCACGTTCTCGGCACCCTCGTTGCGGCTGCCCACCTGTATCTGCTCGGCATCCTTCAGGTAGTTGCTCGCTATGCGCTCTATCTCGCGGCTCATGGTGGCACTGAACAGCAGTGTGCGATGATCCTCGGGCACGCCCTCCAGTATCGTGTCTATGTCCTCCTGGAATCCCATCGACAGCATCTCGTCCGCCTCGTCCAGCACCACATACTGCACACTGTCCAGTCTGGCCGCCTTGCGGTTCATCAAGTCAATCAGTCGTCCCGGCGTGGCCACGATGATGTCCACGCCATGCTTCAGCGCACGTATCTGGGGTTCGATGTTCGTACCGCCGTACACAGCCAGCAGACGCATGTCGGGCATGTATTTGCCAAAACCCTCCAGGTCATCGGCAATCTGCAGGCACAGCTCGCGTGTCGGAGCCAGCACCACAGCCTTTACCTCCTTGCCCTCCTGTTGTGTCGTTGCGCCGCTGTCTTCCAGCCCCGTTGCTCCAATCCTCTGTAGCACAGGCAGACCGTAGGCGGCCGTCTTTCCCGTACCCGTCTGGGCCAGAGCCACCACATCCTTGTCTTTCTGCAGCAGGAAGGGGATGACAGCCTCCTGTACGGGCATTGGGTTGACGTAACCGGCTTCGTCGATAGCCTTTAATAAAGCCTCCGAGAGGCCAAGTTCTTGAAATGTCATATATGATTTACTATTTATTGGCTGCAAAAGTACGAAAAAATGACGGAATATACCTCTTATATAAAATATTTGTTGTAGTTTTGCAGCAAAATACATCAAAATGCGTAGAGTAATTGCAATGGGAGAGACCATTATGGACATTCTCTTCCAGCACAACCAACCCATCGCTGCCGTACCCGGAGGCAGCTGTTTCAATAGCATCATCTCGTTGGGAAGGACACATACCCCTTCCTTGTTTCTCGGCTATACCGGCAGCGACCATGTAGGCCGCCAAACCATCGACTTCCTGCACGACAACGGCGTTGCCACCGACTATTTCGTCATGCGCCAGGGCGAGAAGAGTGCCATCTCGCTGGCCTATCTCGACCAGAACGGCGATGCCGACTATATGTTCTACAAGGTGGCACCCAGCATGGATGGCGATGCCCCCATGCCCACCTTCACCGCCGGCGACGTCTTCCTCTTCGGTTCCTTCTATGCCTCGTGCGATGGCACCCGCCAGTACGTACGCCGTGTGTTGCAGCAGACGAAAAACGCCCATTCCATCGTATATTACGATCTTAACTTCCGCAAGTCGCACCAGCACGAGCTGGAGCACCTCCGTCCCGCATTGATCGAGAATTTCCGTCATAGCGACATAGTGCGCGGATCGGCCGACGACTTCGATGTCATGTACGGCCTTCGCGATGCCCGCACCATCTATACCCAGCACATCGCCCACTACTGTCCCCTCTTCATTTGCACCAGCGGAGCAGGCAGCATCACAGTCTGCACGCCCCACCACACCCTCCAGTTCGACGTACCTCCTGTACCAACCGTCAGCACCGTCGGCGCTGGCGACAACTTCAACGCAGGTTTCATCTACGCCCTCATCCGTCAGGGCATCACGCAGCAAGACCTGCCCACGCTGGACAAAGCCGCATGGACAGGTCTCGTACAGTCGGGATGTGCCTTCGCTGCGCAGGTGTGCCAAAGCCAGCACAATAGCATCAGCAAGGAGTTTGGAGAGATGGTGGCGGGAGAGAAGGGAATGTGATCATTTCAGCTAAACAACATTCAGTACAATGGAAAAACAAAGCGTGAGAAAATCGATGTTATTGAGACTGCTTTTGTCATTGACTTTTTTATGGCTGCTGGTAGGAAATGCCAGATGTGACACTAAAACGATAGAGGGCAAATCCATCGTGGGGTTTGGCAGTGGCTATAGTTATGGTTCTGGTTCTTTTAATGCCGGAAATGGAATTACAATAACATCCAATGGTGCTTTGAGTACTCTAACTACTTTTCGCATTGGTAAATCAAAGGAATTGACTTTCTCCATTGAGTCGGGTAAGATAACTGAAATAACCATTATAGTTAACTCTATCAACGATAAATTAAATGCTTCTGGTATAAATTACACAAACACAACAGGAAAATATAAAAATGAAAATGGCGTAACTACTGTTACGTTTAAGAATAGTGATGTGAATATTGCTCTTATTTATCAGATTATAATTACTTATGCGCCCAATACCGACTCCCGCACACCAGTTAATTTAACGAGTTTCACAACAGACAATAACGTCACTTCAATTGCAAAGGGCAATACACTAGCCACTTTAGTTTCTAATGACCAGTCGGGATGGAATGCGTCATACAGCTATTCCAGTGACAATGAGAGTGTGGCTACGATATCTGCTTCTGGTGTCATTACTGCAGTTTCCAAAGGAACTGCTAAAATCAAGGCTACACTGAATGTAGATAAGGACGATACAAATTATAAAGAAGGGTCAGTAGCCTCTAAGACAATAGATGTCACGGTGACCAATCCTACTCATAAAGTTTATTTCTCGGCGGATGGCATTGTCCTGAACACAGACGGTACAGACGTAGAAGAAGGGGAAGAGATTGACTTCCAACAATACAAGCCATCTGATGTTAACGATTACAAATTCGTGGGGTGGTATGGCAGCACATACCAGAATGAAAGCACTGCGCCCGAATTTGTGACTTCTGCCACTATGGGGCAAGAGAATGTTACATATTATGCTGTTTTTGCAACTATCCCTGAAGGTGGGGTTCGTTGGACAAAGACAGCCCCTTCTGCTGTTACAGAAGGCGTCTATGCTATTATCACTAACGACGGACATGCATTCAATGGCACCATAAATAATTCTGTAGAAGGTCAGTTAACCTCGACTGCATTCTCTTTCGTTGATGAAGTAGCAACCTCAGCACCAGAAGGTACAATAGAATTTGTGGTAGCTATGAACAAATACAATTCAGGATATACGATGTATAATGAGAATAGTGGCTATTTATATGTGGATATACTAAACAATAATGTTTATCTTAGTTGGCACAATACAGAAAATAGTTATTGGTCGTACACTTCCTCAAACTGGGAATATCATGCAAATAATTATTCCTTAAGGGATAATCAAAACATAAGCATTAAAGCAGCCAAGAGTGGAGGATCAATGATTATGTTTGCCAAAAAGAGTGGGAGCGTTATATACTCCAACTACACCACCACCGTTCCTGCTCCCCTCTCTTTCGTAGCAAGAAGCTCCGAGGGTTATTGGGCTACGTTCAGCAGTACACGAAATGCGGTTATTCCGAAGAATGTAACGGTGGGAAGAAGCGATGTGGCGGTCACTGCCTATGCTGTGTCGGTGAGCGGTGAGGATCTGGTGCTTGCACAGCTCGATGAGTGCCTTATAGATGATGCCTGGCATCTGCCTGCCAATACGGGTTATCTGCTGAATGCATCGTATGGCGTTAAAGGTGGATTGACAATCGACTATACTTTCGAGGCTACATCGAAAGGAAGCGTGACATACGACAATTTCCTGATGCCGGGGCTAGGAGCTACGACCACTGGCAATGGCTGTAAGTTCTACCGTCTGGCATATTACGATTATGAGGCAAAGACGGGATTGGGCTTCTATTATGGTCCGGGTTGCAATAACGGTGAAGCTTTTATGTGCAAGGCTGGCACGGCCTATCTTGCTGTGCCGAACAATGTAGCCCCTAATGTCAAGTCCTTTGTTTTCGATGGCAGCGAGACGGCTGTCAGTCCTGTGCGAGCCGGACATAACGGTGCGTTGCTCTACAACCTCAATGGTCAGCGTGTGAGTGGGGTGCGTCGAGGGGTATACGTGAAGAATGGTAAAAAGATATTTGTCAAGTAATCGTTTGTGCAAGTCATGAAAAAGACATATGTAGTTCCTTCTGAATGCGTCTGCCATGTGGTGGACAGCTGTTTGTGTCAGACATCCAGACGCTTCAATCCTAATCTGGGCAAAAATGTCTTGAAGGATGGTGCCACTAGCCATGATGGATTTAACGAAAATCAGTTTGCCAACGGAGAACGTGACTGGGCAAACGGCTGGTAATCGCCAGTCCGCTTTTTCAGCAAAGCCTTCTCGCTTGCACATCTTCTACCCTATAAAAGTTGCGTCTTTACTTGCACTCTTCCACTAATACCGCCCAACGCACTAACATCCAATGCATTCTGTTGGTGCAAGACTCCTGTTTTGCTTGCACTAGTCATGCACTAGTCTTGCACCAAACCAGAACTGCTCACATGACAGTCGGTCATTGCCAGTGCGGCATGTCTCCGCTTCTCTACACGCTTTTTACAAAACTCCCTTTGCGCCTTTTGTGTGGTTCATGCAGCATGAACCTTGCGGTACACCACGCATGTACCGCAAGGTACACCATGCATGTACCGCAAGGTACACCCTACGTGTACCGCACAAAAATTGCGAGGAAAACGGAACAATAATGCTAGGCAAATCGCACAATAGTCCGCAGCTAAGATTTAACAGTGCAGGACTAGTGCAAGACTAGTGCAAGCAAAACAGGAGTCTTGCACCACTCAAACACGTTGTTTGTCAGCTTGTTGAATACAGTAAGTGGAAGAGTGCAAGTGAAAATAAAATTCTTAAAGGAGAGGTGCGCCAGTCCTATGGGACGGATCTCGGTTTTCTACTATTAGTGTCCGGTAAAAATAGCCTGAAAGGCTTAAAGCTATCAGCCCAATGGCAAAGCGAAGCGACGCCTTGGGTAAAATGTAGATGTATAAAGACGCCTTGAAAAGGCAAAAGTACTATATATCAGGTGGTGGTTGTTGCTTTTGCCCCTTCGGGGCGCGCATCACCAATATGTTCATAAAACCCAGGGTGCCGCTTCGCTTGCCCTGGGCTGATAGCTATAAGCCTTACAGGCTATCCAAGCCCCCCCAGTGGGCAAAAAAGCGCCGTGGACGTTTCCGTTCACGGCGCTTGCTATGTGTGTGTTCTAAAAATCTTTTTTTAGTCCTCGCTCTGAGTGGTGAGGATGCGACGGGCACCGATGTAGCGTGAGCTGTAGTATGACATGGTGGACTTGTCGACGCCTACGCCACGGTTGCTGGCGTGCACGAACTTGAAGGTGTTCTCGCTGGGGAAGACCTCGGTAACGATACCTACGTGGCCTACACCGCCCTTGCCCGAACGACCCTGGAAGAAGACGAGGTCTCCGGCACGAAGGTCTTTCTTGTTCTTGATGGTGATACCCTGAGTGTACTGAGTGCGTGAGCAACGTGACAACAGGATGTCGTACTGCTTGAAGACATAGCTGGTGAAACCGCTACAGTCGAACGACTTGGGGCTGCTGGTGCCGTGACGGTAGGGGACACCGATGTACTGCATGGCAGTCTTCACGATGGTCTCGCCCGATACGTTGTCGGCATTGGCCAAAGCACTCTGATCGGCAGGTGTCTCGGTGCTCTCGGTGGCACGTACCTGCTCGAAGTTAACGGTTTTCTTACTCTTACTGCTACTCTTATGTGTAGACTTCTTCGAACTTGACTTGTGCGAAGAACTCTTCTTGGGTTTAGCAGCGTCTACCTGCATAGCGCAGGGCAACATAGCAGCTGCTAAAAGGATGGTTAATATCTTTTTCATACTCATAACGGCTGCAAAGGTACAATAAATAAATAAGGTGGCAAAATGATTTCAGCTTTTTTAAGACTTTTTTTGATATTAGTCAAGTTTAGTTTAGAGTTTAGAGTTCAGAGTTTAGAGTTGTTGTTAAGTTTAGAGTGGAGAAAAGTTTGGAGTTTAGTGTTTAGAGTTTAGTGTTCAGAGTTCAGAGTTTAGAGTTTAGAGTTGTTGTTAAGTTTAGAGTGGAGAAAAGTTCGAAGTATAGGGGTTAGGGTGTAGAGTGGTAAGTTAACCTTCTCAACTCAACAACTACAAACTTTCTAAACTACTCTAAACTATTGTTGTCCGGAAAATGACTCTTCCAAGATTTTGAGTGATAATCTGACATGATAAGGTCTTATTAGAAACCAAAAATAGCACAAAAATGGCAAAG
>JAGHUS010000023.1 GCA_018064685.1 Bacteroidales bacterium
GCATGTACAACAGGGCGGGCATAGCGACATTAAGAGCGAAGATGATCTATCAAGGAAGGCCACAAGCACTCAAATTTTGCACCTAAATTGGTGAAGAACCAACTCAGCTTGTGAATGGAAGTAAACTCCTCAATTTTTATCGGACAGCAATAAAAAAGCAGTTCCAAGGTTTGGGTACTCCACATAAGGAGCAACATCTCTTTCCGAATCTCCTTTCAACGTTCCAAACAAAAGGCGCGCACTCCCTCACCACAAGGGTCAGCATATAATGTTCCCTTTACGACTGAATAGTTGTCGTATGGCAAATGATAATCAATCTATTACAAACGGGACAAATTGCGAAAGAAAAAAGTGCGAGAATTTGGATGTAATCGTAAATATATATATATTTGCATACGTAAACATACGAGAAATCAACTTAACTCTAAAAAGCAGAAAATATGAAAAAGATTTTATTAGTGGCAACCTTGTTCGCAAGTCTTGGATTCGTTAGTTGTGGCAAAAGCATAGAAGAAAAGGCTAAGTATTTCCAAAAGGAAGCTGCTGAGGCTATACAGAAGGGCGACAACGACAAGTTAAGAGAATTGATGGAAGAGGAGGAGAAATACATGAAGACTCTGAGCGATGAGGAATTAGAGACTTACCAGAATATGACCATCGGAATGTAAATCGCGATAACTTGATGACTAAAACAAAGTGAGAAATGGCAGTGTACGTCCATTTCTCACTTTGTTTTTGCTATACTCTCGCTCAACAAGCGGTATATCTTGCGCATCCGTTCATCCTTGAGCAAGTCTGCATGGCGGTTCATAACCAGCATGTCACCACGGATGGCAGGACCGGTCTGGGCATCGAGGGGTGTAAGGTGATGAACCTTGTCGGCTGCTTCGTCGATGAGGGGAAGCATGACATCGAATGGCACACCCACTTCGTCGAGTACCTTGGCACTGAGAGCATAGCAATGGTTGACGAAATTGCAGGCGAACACGGCAGCGAGGTGGAGGTGCTTGCGACCTTCGCTGTCTAGAATATAGACTTTGCTGCTGACTGAATCGGCCAAATGCTGTAGGACATCGATAGAGGTCGGACTCTCTATGAAAAGAGGTATCTGCTTGAAGTCAACAGCCTTCTGCTTAGAGAATGTCTGCATAGGATAGAGCACACCTATGTGCTGTGCACCCTTATCGGCCAATACGGTCAGGGGCATGGAACCTGCCGTGTGTAGCCACAAAGCTTGCGGGTGTTGGGTGATAAAAGAACGTGCCACGGACTCCAACACATCGTCCTTGACACTGATGATGAAGCAATCGGAGGGAGCCAGAACAGCCTCATCGGAGAAAGCCTCATCACAATGTAGCATACCGGCCAGCACATGGGCAGAATGCTGCGTGCGGCTCCACACCTGCACCATTTCATGCCCTGCCTGCTGCAAGGCCTTGCCCAGGTGTGTAGCCACATTGCCAGCACCAATAAGAGTGATTCTCATTTCGGAATCAGAAGATAAGTGTCTGCGAATGCACCTTGTCCCATGCCAGACGCTCCTCATTCTGCGGCTTGCGCTCCATGCCTTTATGGCCAACGGCCACGATGCAGAGGATGCGCTTGCTGGGATCGATATTCAGGATGCGACGCACATTGTCCTCGGCATTAACACCTTGCTCGTCGACACGCTCGCGTATCTGTACCCAGCAGGCCCCAAGACCCATATCCTCGGCCTGGCAGAGCAGCATAGTGGCAGCCACGGAGGCATCCTCGATCCACACGTCGCTCACAGCGGGATCGGCCATCACGACGATGGCCAGAGGTGCGCCAGTAAGGAATTCGGCACCACGATCCTTGGACGCTGCCAACTCGGCAATCTGGTGACCGTCCTCAACAACCACGAACTCATAGCTGTGCAGACCCTTGCTGCTAGGTGCCATAAGAGCAGCGCGCATCAACTGCCGCTGCTCTTCTGCTGTTATCTTCTCATCGGTGAATTTACGCATACTGCGGCGTACCTTCACCAATTCGCTGAAATTCTCCATATTAATGATTTTCACGAATTACTTCACTGCGAACTTCATTCCGTTCACTACATAGACACCGCTCTTCAAGGTGTTCATGGCATCATTCATGCCAATGTGCTTCTTGACCAGAGTGCCAGAGGTAGTGTAGATGTCAACCTTGGTGTTGTTGGCCTGAAGACTCTGGATGGCTGTTGTCTCGCCACTCATAGAGGTAAGGTGCAGCACGACGGGAGCCTCGCTACCGCTATACTTGATGCCACAGCGTGTGGGCAGGAAAGTCTTGTCGCCCTCGGTGCGGATGAGCATAGCCTGTAGGATGTCGTTGTCCTGCTGAGCGGGGATGCCATAGATGTCGACATGCTTAGCGGGCTCAAAGTTACCAACCATCGAAGCATTGCCCACGGTCAGAACCTTAGGTTCCTGTACCAGATTGGTTTGGGTGGTGGTGAAGGTAACCGACTTTGCAACAGGAGAATAGATGAGATATGGCATACCAGCCTCAATGCCCTCGCTGGTAACGTCGAGGAAGCTCAGAGTGCCAGCCTCAGCTTTCACCAGTTTCTCCAACATCACACCCTCGCCCATCAAGTCGTTCAACTTGTCGGCCGACACGCTGAAAGGCAAGCAGATAGTGTTGTAGCCTGCATAGAAATAACGGTTGAGACGAACCATGCTAGTGGTCTCCTTAACTCGGCTGAAGTCAATCTTGCTAGTCGAGCTGAGTGTAACACTCTGGGCAGAAGCCACAGTTGAAAAGCTTGCAGCCAAAACGAAAGCTGCCAATGCGCGTGTAATTTTCTTCATATTGATTCAGTTTTATGTGTTGATACGTTTATAGTTTGGTGTCAAAGTTACAAAATTTATTTCAAACGAATGCTTTTTCTTATAAAAAAAGCACAATTAGAGATAAAATTTAACGGTTATAAAGGATTTGGTGTGAAATAAGATTATTTTGGAACCTAAATAGTACAAGAATAAAAAGGGTACATTTATGACGCTTTTTTAAAACACGAGGGAAAGGTGTTGAATCCGAACCAAATATTCCAAATAAAAAGAAATAACTTAAACCATATAACCTCATCTAGCTCTCCCTCCTTACCTTAGCCGACGGGCAAAAAGTAAGGGATGGGGGGCTACACAACCATACAACCTTATAACCTAAAAACCTTACAACCACATAACCTCATAACCTTATAACCTTATAACCTTATAACCTCATAACCTTACAACATCACAACCTCACTTCTTGTGCGTCATGATGTCGAGCACCATGCGGTCGGTCTCTACCATACCGTCTGCTCCCAGATGGGTAAGGTTGTGGATGCAGCGATCCACATCATCCTCGATGAGTCCCTCGACGCTGGTCACGTAGTTGTTCTGCACGGCGAGCATGGCCGAGAGGATGGCTGTCGATACACCGCTCGTCACCTTCAGCGCACAACTGGGCTTAGCTCCGTCGCATACCATTCCAGCCAGGTTGGCAATCATGTTCTTCACACTGTATGCCACCTGGTCGTAACCGCCACCCATCAGGTATGTTATGCCACAACTGCTGCCCGTGCTGGCCACTACACAACCGCACAGGGCACTGAGTCGACCCAGGCTCTGCTTGATGTAGATAGCCGTGAGATGACTGAGGATGAGGGCGCGTACCAGTTCCTCCTCGGTGTTGTGGTTCTCCTCGGCAAAGACCACCACAGGAAGGGTGGCAGCAATGCCCTGGTTACCACTGCCCGAATTACTCATGACGGGTATCTTAGCACCTGCCATACGTGCATCGCATGCCGCACTGGTCTTCGACAGGATGTGACTGAAGATACTGTCGCCCATGATGCCACGTCCCAAGGGACGCGACAAGGTCTTGCCTAGGCAGTGACCGTAGTTGCCCTTCAGCGCCTCGCTGGCAGCCTGTTCGTTCAGACGGCGTGCCTCGTTGATGAACTCCAGTTCGTCGAGAGGAGTAAGCATGGCGAAGTCGTAGACCTGACGGAGTGTGAGGTCGCAGTCGGAATTACGTCCAGGCATGGCATCGGCACAATGAGAGGTGAGGTTCCCTGCGTCATGGTTGCCGTTGACAGTATCCGAGCCAGAGTGTGCTGCCGCCTTGAGCTGCGAAACATCCACCCGGTGAGTGTGCTCTTTGGCGATGATGGCCGTAGCGGTCTTGCCTTGCGCCGAGCATTCCACTTCGATATAGAGTTTCTCGTCGTAGCCCATCACGGCCTCGATATTCTCCTTGAGCGAGATGTGTATGTGCCCCTCGTCGATGAATGCCTTGCCACGCTTCACGTCGTCGGGTGTTACATCGCGCAGCACCTCGAGCTGGTATTCGCTCTTGCCGATGAGGGCACCCAGAGCCACGGCAATGGGAAGTCCCACCATGCCCGTGCCGGGAATGCCCACACCCATAGCGTTCTTGAGGATGTTGGCGCTCAGCATCACATCGATTCGCTCGGGCACGATGCCCAACTGCTCGGCGGCATAGGCCGTACACAGACTCACAGCAATGGGTTCGGTACATCCCATAGCCGGTATCACTTCACGCTTTATAAGTGAGATAATTTCTTGTTTAGTCATAACCCCTATCTTTGAAATTAAGAATTAAGAGAGTAGAAAGAAGAATTCATTCAACTCTCACATAGATCATGTTGGACGGTTTTTCGTTTATTCAATTGTACAATTATTCGGCTGGAAGAAAATTAGAAATATTCATTTGGTTCATGAGCCATGTCTTAGCAGCTTTTCTGCCTTTTTCACGTCTACCTTTCCGGTCATGGTATGCGGCAGGGCAGAGACAAGTTGTATGCTACTGGGCTGCAGGTGGAAGGGAAGTTTCTGTTGGCACAAAAGTCTGAGCGTTTCGGCCATCGCCTGCGAATCGGCCCCCTCGCGCACTACCACCAAGGCACATGCCGCATGGCAGTTGTGATGCTGCGGATCGGGCATCGGCACCACGGCGCATTCCGTTACATCTGCATGGGTGCTTATCACCGACTCTATCTCGATGGGAAAGAGCTTTGTGCCGTCGTGGGTGACAATCATTCGCTTGTTGCGCCCCACGATGTACAGGCATCCGTCCTCGTCCATCCTGCCAGAGTCGCCCGTGTGAAGCCATTCCTGTCCGTTGCTGTCCACATGTCGCAGTCGGCTTGTAGCCTCATCGTTGCCGTAATAGCGCAGCAAGGCGATGGGCGACTGCACACATATCTCACCCACCTCGCCGTAGGGCAGTTCTTGGCCACTGTCGTAGTCGCGGATGCTGACATTGGCGTAAGGCAAAGGTATGCCCACACGTCCCGTCGCCGCATCGTGGCACTTACATCGGTCGGGGATGAGAGCCGAGATGCCTCCACCCGTCTCCGTCATGCCATATCCAATGCACAGACGGGCCTCACTGCCGTGGTTCTTCAGCATGGTATTCACGTTGTCTTGTAGTTCTGCGCTCAACACCTCGCCCGCTACATGTATGCTCTTGATGAACGAGAGGTCGGCATCGGGCATGATGGTACGACACAGACTGCCCCACATCGAGGGCACGCCGAAAAGATGATTGGGACGATAGCGATGCAGTATCTGGGCAAAGCGATGCACCTCGAACAAGGGGATTAGAGCTATCCTCATCTTGTGCATCAACGCCATGTGCACGTTGGTGATGAAACCAAACAGGGCAAAGGCAGGCATGATGCACAGCACCTTGTCGGCAGGCTGCGGTTGGTGTAGCGTGAAACGGAAATAATAGGCAGAGTTGTTGATGTTATAGCTGGAATGAACCACGCTCTTGGGCATGCCGGTAGTGCCACTCGTCTGAAATATCATAGCATCGTCGTGCGTGTCGGCCGTGTCGGCGGGCAGATGCTCGAGGTGCTTCTCATCCTGGATGAAGTCCCCCCAAAACAGGTACTTGTCACTGCTCTTAGCCACACGCCGGCGACCGCTGAACCACTCGCCCACCTTATAGATGTAGGTCACGAACGGTGCCACGGACTCGCATTCGCGCAGTATGATGATCTTCTCCACGCCTAGTTCCTCACGAATCGTGTCCACCTCCTTCAACGAGAAAGCCATGATAACCAACAACTTCGAGTGCACCCTATCCAGACAAGCTTTTAACTGTTTAGGCGTGTTGCGCACGTCTATCATATTGGCCGTGGCACCCAATCGGTTCAGGGCATAGACGGCATAGATGGTCTCAGGCATGGTGGGCAGCATCAGCGACACGACATCGCCCTTCCCCACCCCATGCTGTGCGAAGGCACGTGCAGCACGGTCTATCTCGGCATAGAGTTTGCCGTAGCATATCTTCGTGCCGAAGAAGTCGAGCGCCTCCTGCTCCTCCCACTCCTTCTCATGGTGGATGGCATCGTACATGTTCTGGCGGGTGAACTCATAGTGGAGCTCATCGTCAGTATAATGGCTTAGCCATGGCTTGTCGATGGAAGGAAATGAACGAGACATGAGGTTGTGGGGAAATTACACCGCGCAGCTAATTAAGAATTATGAATTAAAGAAGCCTTTTCGTACGTCAAGCCCTCGAAGGTGGTGATGACGTGGTGGCACTTGTCGGCTATCTCCTCGGGGGTATGTCCCGAGGCTATGCCAATGGTGAAGATGCCGGAAGCCATGCCTGCCTCAAGTCCGTTGTAGGCATCCTCGAAAACGATGCACTCACTGATGTCGGCTCCGAAGACTGCTGCACCACGCAGATAGCAGTCGGGGTCGGGCTTCGAGGCACTGAAGTCCTCGGCTGTAAGGATGCGGTCGAAGAGCGACTCGAAGTCGGGCATCGAACGGTATACGTTACTCATCTTCTTGGCATCCGACGAGGTCACTACAGCGCACTTCACGCCATGCCGGCGTATATCCTCGATGAATTCGCGTGCCCCCTTGAAGAACTCGTACTGCATCTTGCTCTCATAGTCTTCGAGCAAGGGCAGAATCTGTGCCTGCACATCGGCATCGGGGAAGTAACGGCCGAAGATCTGCTTCAGCGTCGTACCCTTGATAATGTGTTCGAAGTTGGGAATGTCGGGACGGAACCTGCGTCCTATGCTGCCCCAGAATATCGTGTATTGCCCCTCGGTGTCGAACAGCGTTCCGTCCAGATCGAACAGGGCCACTTTGAATGCTTTATCTTTCATCTTAGAAGCTTATTCTCAATCACATTTCATCTCTCATCATTCCTAAATCGAAAAGGGGAGAAACAATTCTTCTTTCTTAATGCTTAACTCTTAATTCAGGCTTACAGCGCGTCCAACTCCTCCATCTTCTTCGTCTCCAGGAACTCGTAGATGCCGCACAAGTGTTCGCGAACTCGCTGGTGGCCGAACTCATAGACCTTGTTCACCAATCCGTCCAGGAAGTCGCGGTCATGGCTTACGACGATGAGTGTGCCGTCGAAGTCTATCAGCGCCTGCTTCAGCACATCCTTCGTCTTGAGGTCGAGATGATTGGTGGGCTCGTCCAGGATGAGCAGGTTGACGGGTTCAAGCAAAAGCTTCAGGATGGCCAGACGTGTACGCTCGCCGCCCGACAGCACCTTCACCTTCTTGGTCGACTCCTCGCCACCAAACATGAAGGCGCCCAGCAGGTCGCGTATCTTGTTGCGCACCTCGCCCTTCGCCACATCGTCGATGGTTTGGAACACCGTCAGTTCGTCGTCGAGCAAAGATGCCTGGTTCTGTGCGAAATAGCCAATCTGCACGTTGTGTCCCAACTGTAGGGTACCTTCGTGCTGAAGCTGACCCATGATGCACTTCACCATGGTGGACTTACCCTCGCCGTTACGTCCTACGAAGGCTATCTTCTCGCCACGCTCGATGGTGAACGATGCATTGCGGAACACCGTCTTGGGCTCGGCACCGGGTATGTCCTCGCGAGGCGGGAAGGTCTTGCCCACGCCATCCACGATGACGGGATACTGACCGCTACGCACCGAAGGCGGGAACTTCAGACGAAGGCTCGATGTATCCTCCTCGTCCACCTCAATAAGTTCCAGCTTCTCGAGCATCTTCACGCGGCTCTGCACCTGGAAGGTCTTGCTGTACGTTCCCTTGAAGCGCTCAATGAAGTCCTTCGTCTCCTGTATCATCTTCTGCTGCTCGTCATACTGTTTCTGCTGCTGTTCGCGTCGTTCCTTGCGCAGTTCCAGATAGTGGCTGTAGGTGGCACGATAGTCGTATATGCGGCCCATGGTGACCTCGATAGTGCGGGTGGTGATATTGTCGACAAACTTACGGTCGTGCGAAATGACCACAACAGCCTTGCCCGACGACATGATGAAGTCCTCGAGCCATCCTATCGACTCGATGTCAAGGTGGTTGGTAGGCTCGTCAAGGAGCAGAACGTCGGGGTTCTTCAGGAGCAGCTTGGCCAGTTCGATGCGCATACGCCATCCACCCGAGAACTCACTCGTCTGACGACCGAAGTCCGTACGCTCGAAGCCCAATCCCAAGAGGGTCTTCTCGACGTCCTCCTCAAAGTGTGTCATATCAATGGAGTAGAACTTCTCGGACAGCGTGCTGACCTGCTCGATGAGTGCCATATACTCGTCGCTCTCGTAGTCGGTACGTATCTCCAACTGGTGGTTTATCTCTTCTATCTCCTTCTCCGTCTCGCGCAGATGGGCAAAGGCCAACGATGCCTCTTCGAAGACTGTGCGACCATCCTCGGTCATGAGGTGCTGTGGCAGATAGGCCACGACACAGTCCTTGGGTACCGACACCTTGCCACGAGTAGGTTGTCGCACTCCAGCAAGGATCTTCAGCATCGTACTCTTTCCAGCACCATTCTTACCCATCAGGGCTATGCGGTCCTTCTCGTTGATCTGGAAGGAAATATCTTTAAAAAGCGTTGTACCGCCAAACTCGACGGCTATATTGTCTACTGATATCATATATGTTGAGGTTGTGAGGTTATGGGGTTGTTGAGGTTGTGAGGTTGTGTGGTTATTACCTTCATCATATTGCCTTGCTTCTGTAAAAGGGGCTCGACAAACCTACGGCAGCAGCTGCCACCGCAATAAAACGATGCAAAGTTAACATATTATTTCCACATATCCAAAATTAAGACAAAGTTTTGACTCTTATGGAAGCGAGGTGCCAGCACGAAGAACATACACAGCAATGGAACAAAGGCCGGAATGAATGGTCGCGAGCTGCCTGCTACCAACAAGAAAGAGATGGATATGAACATTGATGACAAGAGCTATCCCGTAGAGTTTGACGACAAAGGTCACCTCGTCGTAAAAGAGGGCGACAACATCATCTTCGACGGACACATCTACATTAAGAACAGTAGCAATTATCTTATCGGAAAATTGAATGGTGTAGACGTGAAGCTGAAAGAGAGCTATTTCAATTAAGAATAGATTCCCCCAGCCAAACAGGCAGATAAATAGAGCGGCACCGCGTTTGCGATGCCGCTCTATTTATTAATAACCTGACAACCAACCGATGAAGCCCACAAGAGCAGCATTCCAGTTGATGGCAATCTCGTTGCTGGCATAGGACTCTGTATGGTCGAGATACGACTCGTCGGGGTGGTTGGAAGGATAGGCGGGAGTATTGGCTTTGTCCTGCTGACCCGGATTAGGACCACCCACAAGAAAACCAGGAAGGGGCGCATCGACATCGTCGGATGCCGAAAGGCGATGATGAGGATGCATGGGCGAGAAAGTGCCGAAACCAGTAACGAAGCAATAGCCCGTAGCATTACGGCCCAGCAGGTAGTCGGCTACCTTCTTGGCAGCATCAAGATACTTGGTGTCGTGGGTCAGCTCGTAGGCATAGAGCAGGACGATGCCACGGCCGCACACCTGTTCACCATTACATCCCCAACCGAAGTCGCGAGGCGAATTGCCGCAGGGCGAATCGAAGCAGGATGTAGACAGGGACTGCATATACTGGTCGGCAAGACCCGTCATCATAGGAGTCATAAGGCGCTGTATCTGGTCGGCATAAGGCAACTGGCCACTCTTCAGGGCTGCGGCAGCCGAGAAGAAACCAAGACCCATGACATTGGCCCACGAGGGGTTGCTGAAACGCAGCGACTGATAGTCATCGGCAAGATCCTCCACATAATACTGCTCGCCGGTAGAGAGGAACAACTCTACCTCAGCCCAGAAAAACTCGTCATTGACGCGCATGTCGCCATACGTGCCCGTCTGTACATCGGGATCGAAATCGCGGTTCATCACCTCCTGGCGATAGAAGACGCGGTCGTTCTTATCAGCCCAGGCGTAAGCTTTTTTCGCCATCGACAAAGCACTGTCGGCCATAGTACTGTATTCTGCGAATCGCGAATAGATGCGATAGGCCTTGGCCATAGTGGCGGCAAAATCGAGTGTTGCTGCTGTTGACTTCATCACGACGTAGCGTTGCTGACGGCAAGCCGTGGGGGCGATGAAACCTTCGAAGTTGGGCGTAGTGAGCTTGTGGTACACACCTCCGTCGGCAGGGTCCTGCATCGTCATCATCCAGCGCAGGTTGACAGCAATCTCATCGAGAAGGTCGGGCGTGGTATTGTCCGACTCTGGAATATTGAGGTTGAGATTGTTGAACGAAGTAGGGCTCATCTCATAGGCACTGAGCATAATACCAATGCTATAAGCCGAATTGACGATATATTTGTTGTAGTCGCCCGCATCGTACCAACCACCGGGACTCTTGATGAGCGAACCGGCTGGACGACTGTCGGAAGCAGCACTGGGGTGAATCATGACGAGCGTGTCGGGATGTCCACCCTTGCGTGCATACTCTCCAGCATACTGCTCAAGAATATCCTCACCACTGCGCTGCAGATAGAAAGCCTTGATGGCTGCCTTAGAGAGTTCGGTGTAGGGATGCTCGACAATGACAATCTTCTGACGGTCCTTGCCGTTGCTGAGGGTGTAAGTGCCAGGAGTGGTGATGGTGGAGAAATCGATGATAGCACGCTTCTTGCCCGACCATGGCGACTCGGCTGTACGAACCGCACTTCCCTTCCACACACGTTTGCCCGTAGCGTCGTTGGTCAGTGTATACTGTCTGGCCCAACCAACCTCCTCGATGGCAGCCGTCTTGCTGTCGTTGCATCCATAGCCCACCTGATTGACACGGATGGGATTGGGGTTCTGCGCAATAGCACTTGCAGAAAAGAGTAATGCCAGTGCCAACAAAGAATTCTTCATAGTTATTATGTTGGTGAGAGAAAAGACCCTACCCGCTCCTCCCCTTGTGGGGAGAAGCTGCTAGGGAGAGTAAAGAGAAGGAGGTTATCGTCTATTGCCGAAGATTCTGAGCAGATAGAGGAAGAGGTTGATGAAGTCGAGATAGAGCGAAAGACTGCCCATAAGTGCCAGTTTGCTGGTCTCGTCGGTATAGCCATGCTGCGATGCCTGCACAAGCATGAGCTTGATCTTCTGCGTGTCGTAGGCCGTAAGACCCACAAAGACAAGCACACCGAGATAGCTAATGCCCATCTCGAGGGCTGAACTGCCCACAAAGATATTGACAACGCTGGCGATGATGATGCCGATGAGCAACATCACGAGGAAACGGCCCATGGTAGAGAGGTCTTTCTTAACCACATAGCCAACCAACGACATGGCAGCAAACGTACCTGCGGTGATGAAGAACGTCTGGGCAATGCTGGTCATGGTGTAGGCAAAGAAGATAAACGACATAGTGACGCCGTTCAGGATGGAATAGAGGGCGAACATGAGTCCGGCAGTGAGGAATGACATCTTGTGGATGCGGGCTGTGAGGTAGAGGACAAGACCCAGCTCGGCACCGATGAGTCCGAAGGTATACAAGCGGTTGGAACCGATCGTATACACGATGTCGGGATGCTGGGCCACAACCATTGCCGTAAGGGCGGTTATCAACAATGCCAATGCCATCCATGAATACACGTTGCGCATCAGCTTAGCAAACACGGTAGACGAAGAACTAACTTGTTCGGTCGTCACATAACTTTTATCGTAAGACATAATTTAAAGAATTTATTTAAAAGGAAGTAAAAGGAAAGTAAAAAAGAAAAAACTTTAATTCGCCCTAGATTCTATACAGAGAAGAATTCCATGTAGAGAAATGAAGGAAGGAGGAGGATTCATTTAACAAGAAGTTTCTTGCCACCTACTATGTTAACACCTCGTTGCGCTTTGTCCAGCGGACGGCCGCCGAGATCGTATAACTGTGTATTGACGTCATTGACTCGTGGTGCACTGATGGCAGTCTCTTCTTCCTCGGCCTTGTTCGCCTCGCTACGGCCGCGCCCCTTGAAGACGTAGCGATAGTTCTGGTCCACCACTGCACGAAGGAGTACCTCGCCACCATTACTGCTGCTACCCATAAAGTCGGCATAGACATAACCCGTGGGACCCTCGATGCTGCCATCGTTCAGGTAACTGGCAATGACAGGGTTTGTCTGGGAAGCATACGTGGCAGGCGAGCTTCCCAATATCTTATAGGCACTGCTGGTGAAGTTATAATGGAAGTTCTTACGTACAGTGTTCTGCGACGAGATGTCGAGCATGGCCTTCACTTCGTTCTGCTTGTCCTTGCCGTTGGTGTTGTATTTGTCCTGTATATTGGCGGCACAGGCAGAGCCAATAGCCGCAGAGTAGTTGGTGATGGTGTTGTCGTCAGGCCAGTTGGTGATACGCACGGTGTTGGTGCAGTCGGTACCGGTACGATTGACATAACATATCTTGCCGCGGAAGTCATCGAGCGTGAAGTTGGCACCATTCAGCAGTTTCATATAGCTGGCGTGCTGGGTGTGGCACGCGTTTATCACGCTCCACATCTCCGACGAGCGGTCGGTGCTACCCTCTCCATTCTCCTTTATCATCACCACCGAGATGGCCTCGCTTGGATTCTTCTTCAGGAAGTCGACCATCGTCTGCATGGCATCGACGTACTTAACCTTGGTGTTGTACGAACCGTGGTAGATGTATAGGTTGTCGGCCGTAATGGTGTTGCTGTTCTTGTAGTTGGGACGAAGGTCGAAAGCACGCACACCATTCTGTAGCATCGTGGCAATATCTTCACCCTGACACTTGGCAAAGGCCGAGAACGCTCCGCCCACGCCACTCGTGGCAGCATCGTGCGCGCCAGGCGTACTGATGAAACTGAAATAGGTGTTGCCAGGAATGGTAGCCATCCACAGGTTGCTGGACTTGGGTGCTGACATGGTCAGCTCGACATTGCTTCCTGCAGTGATGTCGTCGGCAAAGTTCTGCGAATAGAGTTTGCCATCGGCAGTGCGCACCGTCACCAGCACGCCACCCTTCACAGCCACAGGCATAAGGTATGCCTTGTACTGCTTGTCGCTGCCCACCACTGTCACCACGTCGCTCTTCATGTTGGTGCAGTATATAGTGGGAGCCTTGCCCACCTGTGTCGTAACCTTGTCGGTAGCAGCGTCGTATTTGAAGGGACCCGCAATAGCAGTTTTCTTGTTAGAGAAAATGCTGACACTGGTCACCTCGCCAGCTATAGCGCTGGCATCGATGCTGAGCGTAGTGATGTGGCTATCGATGCAGGCATCGGCAACAGGCAGTACGGTGCCATCGGCGGCGCTGACCGACTTCACCATATACTCAGCCGCAGCATTCTCTGTCATAAGTTGCTCTGCATAGACGGTAGCAGAGAACGACGCATCGCCAGACGTCTGTGCTTGCGCACCAAGAGCCGCTAAAACCAATGTTATTATAAATAATGATTTTTTCATTTCAGTCTATAAATCTCTCAACTAGACAAAACTCTCAACCACACAACTATTCAAAATCTATACTCCAATCTGTACAACTACTCTACACTCAGAACTTTAAACTGTACAACTACTCTACACTCTAAACTCTGAACTCTAAACTACTCTAAACTCTAAAATACTCTGAACTCTAAACTCTAAACTACTCTAAACTCTAAACTCTACAACTACTCTAAACTCTGAACCCTACAACTACTCTAAACTCTGAACTCTAAACTCTAAACTACTTATAATACTCTATCGTTCGCTTTTCGAGCGAGTATTCGGTGTTGTTATAAGTCTCGCTCTTGAACGTCTCCTTTACCACACGTACAGTCCAGTTGCCTTGACCATCTGTCTGCTGGATGGCAAAGACCTTCTCGAGCGTGTAGTCGTCGCCTTCGGCAGAGCCTGCACCAGTCAGTTTGACTAAGTTGCCTGAAGCATCGTACTCAGCCTCATACTCCACGTAGTTCTCCAGGCCAATGGTTGTAATCTTCTTCACAGCACCATGGTCGTTATATGAATAACTATCGCCAATCTCGCCAAACCACTCCTCGCCAGGAACGATATAGTGATGCGACGTGATGCGGCCATCCTTGTTGCGCTTAACATTATGTCCCTTCTTCACCTCCAGCTGTCCCTCTGGGCTGAAGGACAAAGGATCTTCGACCGAATAATACTCGCCCGTAGCATTGCCATTGGCATCGCAAGGACAGGCCTCGGACTTCGACGTCTTCACCTTACCCATAAGGTCGTATGTGTGCAGGTCATCGCTCAGATACACTTTCTCTTCTTTTACCACAGCCGAATCCTTAGCCTCGGGGGCAACGGGCACGACCTGAGTGCTATCTGAGCCTGGCACACTATCCTTAGCACCATCACCATCTGCCTGTTTGCCCGTGCAGGCAACGAAGGCGAAAAGACAAGAGAGTGAAACGGACATGAGAACTGTTTTAAGATAACGCTTATTCATAATAATCTGATTTTAAGATTCGACACAAAGGTACTAAAAAAAACGAAACACTGCAAGATAATAAGATAAAAAAATGCATTGCGAGGACGCATTCTTCCGAACTGCTTATCTAACCAACTAGATAGAAAACAGTTCAATGCTTGGATGATAATGCTGTAGCAAGAAAGAAAAAGTAGAGGGATGTTCCTGCCATTAAGTTTGAATATAAGTAAATGTCGCTGAAAGATATGATAAAATCAGACAAGACGCTTCCTCTACTTTTATAGTACAAAGATATACGAAAAAGCCCGTTTGCCGAAATAGATTCAACAAACGGGTATTTTCATTCAACGAATGCTCTACTTATTCTTCAGAACTTTCTTGCCATTCTTGATGACAATGCCACGCTGTGAAGTGCGTGAATCGATGCGCTGACCAGCAAGATTGAAGGAACGAGCTTCTGTGAGCTTAGCTGTATGGATAGTGGCCACACCATCAGTAGTTCCTAAATCGAGAAGGTAAGAGACGAAGTCGTAATCCGTTTCGCCATACATATCAACGGTAATAGGACATCCATAGCCCACAATCTTCTTGCCATCGGCCGAGATAGCGATGGGATGATGCTGGAAGCCGTCATAGTCCTCCAGTTCCTTGAACGAGGGGAACTCATCGGCCAGCAGCTTTGGAGCCTTGTCGCCTGACTTCCAGATGACACCACGCTGGAAACCAAGTTCATCGCGAGTGCTACCCACGCAGGTACCGTCATTGGCAATGCTGACGGGATAGATATTGTCTACATCCTCAAAGTAAAGGATATCGGGCTTCTGCGACTCGAAGATCTCACCCGTCTCGAGGTTCATACGAACCATGAACTCGGGTGTGGGCATATTGCCACTTGCTTCCCTCTGGGCAGCCAGACACAACCACTTTCCATTCTGGCTGAGGCCAAGAGGCTCGAACTTCAGGTAAGGCTTACCATCACCGTAATGCAGCTCCCAGAGTTCCTTCGAGATGACATCGGCCACATACTGTCCATCATCCTGCTGTCGCCACACGATAGCGGGACGCGAAGATGCCCAATCCTGCAGATAACCCACGATGACCTTGCCGTCGGCACTGACAAACTGCGCATTGGCTCCGTCATGGGCTAAGCCACACTCCTCGCTAGTGGGAGTGGGCAGCATAGTGCGCGCACCATTCTTCCAGAAACAAGCCGAGGGCCACCACATCACCTCGTCGAGCAGGCAACCTACTGCCATAGTACCGTCGGGGGTGACATCATAGATGGAAGACATAGCACTCTCGACAACCTTCGGTACACCCATGGTATTGAAGCTGGCCGAATAGGTTGTCACCATATCGTCATTCGAGATAGTACCAAAGGCTATGCCATTATTGCTGACACAACGAAAGTCGCAGTTGGCATAAGCACCGTTAATCTCGCTGACGGTGTTGCTCTGAGTGTCCCAGATGAAAGCACCATAGGTAGCGACATTGAGACCCGTGACATAACGCATGTTCTCGGAAACGCCAAGAGCCTCAAGCTGATAGCGGGGACTGACGACAGACTTCTGTATTTTCTGTGCAGAGACAGCTGCACCCATCATGAGTGCAGCTGTCAGTATATAAAGCTTTTTCATTCTTTATAGAGAAATATGAGAGAGAAGTTGAACGCAACCTTCGCTCTACTTTCTGGTAATGAAGATTATGAGGTTGCGAGGATTATAGAAGAAACGAATCAAATGAATATTTCTAATTTCCGTATAACCTTAAAACCTCATAACCATAAAACCGTTTATCACTTCTTGACGATCTTCTTGCCGTCGACAATCACAATACCCTTGGCATTGCTGTTGACGCGCTGACCGTTCAGGTTGTAAGCAACACGTGCCTTGGCTGTAGCGTTCACATTGGCAATAGCGTCGGCAGAAGCATCCTGGATGAGAACGTCGTCGATAGCAACGGCAAAGCAGTTTGCACCTTCGGCCTCGCTGAGGAAGCGCACCTTACCCTTCGCAGCACACTTCAGAGCGTTGAGCTGGACGGTTACCTGACGCCAGCCAGCCTCAGCAGCGTTACCCATAACAATGCTCTCGACAGTAGCGAACTCAACGCCATCGGTAGAAGTCTGAACCTTGAGAGTCACATCTGAACCACCCTGTGCCAGGTCGTACAGCCAGAAGGTCAGGACGGGAGACTCTGCCTTAGAGAAGTCGATGTTACCGGTAGTGAAAGCATCCCACTGATGAGTCTCGCCCCAGCTGTTGTAGTATGCATAGAGCAGACCAGCACCACTGTGAGGAGCTACAGGAGCATTGTTGATGTAAGTCTCCTGACCAATCTGCCAAGCGCAGAACCAGTCACTGAAGTCCTTGCTCCAGGTAGAGTGCTCGGTAGTGGTGTTGCCATATTCATCGAGAGGAACATCGAAGTTCTCGGCGAAGGGCAGTGAAGAAGCAGGACCAACGACGATCTCGTTTGAGCTAGAGGGATAACCGTCGCCATAAGGACTCTTGACCGTAACGATGTATACGAACTTGCTCTCCTCGGTGAAGACAGTATTGTCAACAACCTTCAGCTCCTTGATATCCTTGGCAATAACAACAGCACTGGCGTCATACACATTAGCACCACGAGTCACGGTGTAAGTGAAGTCGGCAGCATCGCCCATATCACCACCATTCATACCCTCAACGGGAGCTTCCCAGGTAACAACGATACCCTCGTCGGTGACATTAGCCAGGATGTTCTGAGCCATACCGGGCTGATCCTTACCGATAAACACATTGGCAACAGCAGGCCAGTTTGAACCAGCAGCTGTGTAAACCTGAACACTGTAGCTGTGAGCACCGTCAGTAGCTTTCTCGATGACATACTGCAGCTTAGAGCCGGGAACGAGAACTTCCTCAGCATCCTCGGTGAAGAGAACCTCGGGCTCGAAACTCATGGGACCCAACTCACCGAACTCAACCTTGGTGATAGGCATGGTGAGGGGATCGCCAAGACTGTTAGTAGTGGGAAGAGTTACCTCGAGGATCACCTTATAGGGATCGTTTGCGTCAGCAGTAGCGGTAAATACGTCCTCCTCGAAATCAGCGGGAATCTGACCTACGATGACGGTCTCGGGATTGGCCCAAGCCATAGACTCGTCAACATACACCTGAGCTACATACTCATAAGAACCAAAGGCCAGATTCTTGTCTGTCCAGCTGAGGGCTTCGCCTGCTGCAGGATAGGGGAAGGTGGCAATAGTCTCGAACTCACCCTGATTTGCTACAGAACGCTGCAGCACAATCTTGGTGATAGGAGCCGCGAGTTCCTTCTTGCTGTAGTCCATCTCGTTGATCATCTCGGTGGGAACAGCAAAGCTTACCTCGACATTGTTACTGCCCTCAACTTCAACCCACTTCATGGTGAAGTCCTTGACAGGACAGGGCACATAGCCCTCGGGCAACTGCTGGGTAGCAGGAGCCTCGATCTTATATTCATCAAGATTCTTCACACCAGCCATACCGTAGTATGCCTCGATGGTACCGTGAATCAGCACCTCGGTGCCGATGTAGTTGAAGTGATCCTTGATGTTCAAAGCGTTGCGGGGATCGGTATGGGCTTCGAGCTGAACAGAAGCGAACTTCTCGCCCTCGGTGATGGCGAGGTTGCTGGCCACAGCGTCGGTACCTGACACGGGCACCTTCAACGAGTTACCGTTCTTGGTGTCGATGTTACCTGCAATGACACCCTTCACCCAAACCTTCTCGGCGGGATCCTGGTTGGCAGCATGCATGGCAATGATGTCAGACACGGTGTAAGGCTTCTCGACCGAACCGTCACCCACGAGTACCAGAGGCTCTTTCTCCTCGGGCTGGGGAGCATCGGGATTACCTACCTTATAAATATTAATCTTGGTAACCTGTGCATTGAAAGCGCTCGTAACCTTGATGGTCAAAGCCTTACCACTCTGGTAGGCAGCGGGGATGAAGTAGTTGTTGGTTGCAGTACTACCTACGGTCTCCTCACAGATAGCCTCATCGCCGACGAAGACATTCATCTTGGTGGAGGCAGAAGCACCATCACGACCTACATACTGGATAACTCCAACGGGGAAGTCAAAGACGGGGAGAGTAATGCTGGCATTAGCCTTGCCAAAGAGCACATAACCCTCTGATTTGTCAGTGGCAGCATAAGCAGCAAAACCATTAGCACCGTCACCAGCAAGGGTGATGGTATAGGTACCGTTGCTGTACTCCTTCGTACCTTTTTCCTTTGCCTTCGAAGTAGCCTCGATACCCCAATCCTCAGCGGCCTTGGTAAAGTCGAGGACTACATCCTGAGCACTTACCGAACCGCAGATTATAGCGGTCAAGGCAAGCATTAACATGCGTAATTGTTTTCTCATACTTTTTTAAATTGTTATTATTCTGAATATAAGTGTTATGCACCTTGCAGCGCCCACCTCACATAAAGTAAGGCGGGCGCGTAAGGACGTATTTACTTCTTCAAAATCTTCTTTCCGTTCACGATATAGAGTCCGGGCTGCTTCATCTCGCTCACCTTGCGACCAGCAATGGTGTAGATGCCACGCTTGGCAGCAGCCACATTGCTCTCCATCTCCACACCCTTAATGCCGTTGGCATCGTTCAGTGCCTTCTCCAAAACGGCAAGGTTCAGCACATACGAGAAGATGTTGGCGTCTTCATCGATTCCGTAGCCCATAAAGGTCTGACAGTCAGAACCAAAAGAGGCGGGAACATTAGCACCGAAGGCAGGAACACCCTTCACCTTGTTCAGCATATCATCAAGACAGATGGCCGAAGTCTGGCCTGCCTTCCACACAAAGCCCTCGCGACCATAGATGCCATCGATATTGGTATAGAGAAGAACAGAACCGTCGTTGGCGATGCTGCTTGCAGACATTGCCTGTGCGCTCTCCAGAATCTCCATCTTACCAGTCTTCAGGTTGTAGCGAGCCACCTTGACCATAGGAGCGGGATTATCGAAATTGCTATCGTCAAACTCATCCTGAATGTTCAGGGCTACCCACTCGCCATTAGCACTCAAAGCCGTGGGATTGAACATCATATAGGGCTTACCATGCTTGTAGGATACCTCGAAGTAGTCCTTGCAGATGGGATCGCAATCGTAGCTGCCTGCAGCGTTCTTGCGCCAAACAACAGCGGGCCAGGTAGCCTTGTCGTCAACAAGATAGCCGAGCAAAACGCTGCCGTCGGACGACATCCAACGCAGACCTGCACCATCGACATTGAAGCCCATATCTGAACTCTTGGGATAAGGCAGGTCGATGCACTTCTTGTCCTTCCACACACAGGGGAACGTAGCGAAGTAGCCTTCTGTCTGCTCGGCGTTCGTCCACTCGAAGTAGTAATAGAAACCACCAATGGTCTTGCCATCCTCGCTGATGCACCATGCATCGACGCCCTGAGTGTTGGCACCGCCATTGTCGTTGAGTGTATAGCTTGAGCCGTCGGCATTGCATACGAGACCCTTGCCACCATAGCTGTGCGTTGTACCCACAGCCGTACCGTTGCTGTTCACGGCATGTGTCAGACCTTCGGCGTACTGGGTGAAGTTCACGAAGTCACCCGTTTCGCTGTTCCAGATGCTGGGTGACTGTGTGCCGTAGTTCAAACCGGTGACATACTTTCCGTTGGGCGACATGCCCTCGCCCATGAGCTGACTGCCAGTGGTGAAGGGAGTAATGCGTAAGCCTGCGTCGACACGTACATCCTCGCCATCGTCCTTGATGCCACCATCAATACTTTCTGTCACCTTCACGCTGTTGGCATTGCTCACCTCCATATCTGTCCAGTCAGGTTTATCGAGCGACTGCTTCTTGCTGATGAAAGCTACGATAGAGAGTTGGTTGCGATTCCAACTGTCGTCGAGAGCCACCTCATAGGTGTTCTCATACTTAGACGATGACACCCACTTGAGGTCATCACCATTGATGGCTGTTGCCACCTTGCGGAGCACGTGGTTGTGTATGTAGTTTGAAACCCAGGCACCATTGTTCAGCTGACGGTACTTAAGGCTGTCCTCGAGCACGTATACGGTGAGCGAGAAGTCGTTCAGAACGACATTGGCAGCCTCGCCACCAACACCACTCACATTGATACTGAGCGTCTTACCATCGGCAGAGAGTGCCTTGTCGATGTCGACACTAGCGAACGAAGGCATGCTATAATTCTCCATGATGTTATAGAATTCGGCAGCATAAGCTTCAACCTGCTGACTGTAGCCGATGCCGGGAACAATACCTTCCTGGGGACTGAAATAGATACGGTTGAAGGTTGCCGAGGGGAACACTGTCGAACCGGTGTAGGCCAGAATACTCTGACACTCAGCGGTATTGAAGGGATCCTTAGACTGCTGATTGCCATGCACACAGGCAATGGCCAGATTGTCGACAGACTCTGCCATAATCTCGAGCAACTGTGCTCCGTTGGGACAGTAAGTACATGAGTGCGAGGTCATCTCCTCGATGAGATGCTTCTGACGCTCCACTACGTCGGAGCTCATATATGAAGAGAAGCTGCACGATATCTGGTCGTCGGCCTTGCCGATGAGGGGTACACTGCCGTTGACCTTTACAACCTCTGCCGAGAGTGTGTGCTTACCACGGGCGAAATCGGCGGGCAGAGTGAAGCCACCAATAATCATATCGGCATCCTTGCGTATTGCCTGGTCTTTCTCGGTGAAGGTGTTGATGAGGTTGCCGTCCATCTTGATGGCTATCTCATAGCTGGTTACGTTCTCCGAACCGAAGTTATAGGCGATGACGCCATACTGCAGAAGCGTACCCGCTGCCACATTGCTGGCAGAGAGGAGCATGTCCTCGAGCACCACGTCGGTAGCGGCCAGATTGTCGAGCTGTACGATGGCCTGGACAGAGAGCAATCCCTCCTGTGAGGCATTGTATATACTCTCGCCTTCACCCAGGTCGCCAATGAGGATGAAGCCTTCGTCGGAATAACCGTCGACAAGAGAAAGGGGATACGAACCCTCGGCATCGACAAACTCGAAGCCGATAGCTAGACGTTCGTAATCCTGCTTTACGGGAACGGGAGCGGTGAGCTTCACGGTGTTCCAACCTGCATTGTAGGTCTTGCCTGCAAACGACTCGCTGATGGTATAGATTTCGTCATTGGCAGTGACACCCATGACGAACACCTTGTTGACACGGCAAGCGTTGCTCAACGCAAAACGGATGGCGGTAATCCTACCTTCGGTCAGACGGGTGTAATAGTTGGAGGGGATGATGGACAACACCTTGAACTTAGAGCCATCGTTGCTGATAGCCTTACCATTCATATTATACTCGTCGGTGGTATACAGACCCAAAAGACGCTCATTCTTAGCCAGTTCTGCCTTTCTGCGGACAGGAGCCTTGCGACGTGCATCGACAGCGCTGGCAAAGCGGTCGAAACGATTCTTACTGAAATGCACAGTCTGCTCGCTCTGCGATGACAACACTGTGGTCGACTTCATATTCTTCAAACTGGCCACCTGTGCCTGTGCGCACACCGACATGATAGCCATTGAAAGGATAAACAATAATTTCTTCATAAATTTCTTTTTAGAAAGGTTATGAGGTTGTAAACGAATAAACGAATAAACGATTAATCGATTAAACGATTAAACGATTAAACGTATAATCGTATACCCGATTAGCCGATTAGCCGATTAGCCGATTAGCCGATTAAACCTTATATATATTACGCGCGCGCGATCCCCTAGTTCCTCCCCTCGGGGGAGGAGGTTTCACTATTTCACAATCACCTTCTTGCCATTGCGAACCACCAGTCCCTTGGTCATCTCGCCTACACGCTTGCCGTCGAGGGTGAACACCGCTTTCTGGCTCTTCTCACCAAGAGTGATGTTCTTCACGCCATCGGTTTCGCCATTGACGTAGTGTACCTTCACAGTCTTGTCCTTGTTGCCATTCACATAGATTGTGAACTCGACAATACAGGTACCATTGACGTTATCAGATATTTTGTTGCTATAGAAGTTCCATTCAATCTGCGTCTTGAGTTTGCCGTTGGCGGGAATAGTCTTCACCGATGTCTTGTGCGAACCCAACTTGATATAGTTGGTGCATGAACCACTGAAGCAATCAGACAATGCGGTGCCCTCGGGCAACTCGACGATGTTGACATCCATCTGCACCGAAACCTGTGCGTTGGAAGTATTGACCAGCGTGGGAGAAGGCATAACCAAATCGCCCCAGTCCTCGTCTATCTCGCTACGGAGCGTCATCACCTCGCCATCGCCATAAGCCTTTCCGCTAGGATCGGTAAAGTTAACTTGTGCATAACTGCAAACGGCAACCATTGCCGTAATGATAAGAGTAAAGATCTTCTTCATATAGATATTTTTTATTGTTTCTATTCAGTGACACTCGCTTCCACCTTCTGTCGCAACACCTTCAGCACTCCATCCTTCTCGGTATAGACGAAGGCTACGACATAGAGGTTGGCAACGTTGTATGGCATCTTGTAAGTGCTCTTGAGCGAGCAGCTGAACTCGCGCTTCACACTTTCGGGCGAGAGCTGCACCTTCACGCCTTCGACGTCGGCCACCGACTTGCGATAGACATGGTTGTGGGTGTAGTTCTTGTCAGTACCGCCTCCCCACTCCACGGGCAGGTTCTGGTTTGCCACCAACCCATCTTCGGTGAGCCACACCTTCATGATGGCATCCATCTCGTCGGACGCAGAACTGTTGACGCTGACCTTGAGCTCATCGCCTTCGACCCAAGCGCGCGCCGACATGCTGACAGTGGAGGGCGTGGTGATGAGGTTGCAGACCTCCTTCGTCCAGTTCTCGAAATTAGTGGTGAATCCACGATGATTGATGACACCGATGGGCTGCGAATTGATGTTCAGCTTCTCGTAATATGACCTAGCCTCGGCGGTTGCCAGACCATTAGGTTCATTGACGCCGAAGGAGCCGCCGTGGATGGCGACACACACGACGCTGTCGCCAAAGTACTCGGTAAGGCTATGCAGCGTGTTGGTGGCGAAAGGACAGTTCGCACACTTCTGTCCCGTATAATCCTCGATGAGAATAGAACGGGCAGGAGTATAGCTCGGAGCGGGAGTGTATCGTTCGTCTTCGTCTATCTTGTCGCATGCCGTCAGCAAGAGGCCAGTCAGCAGGAGGGATAGTATGGTAGTTATCTTATTCATAATATTTTATTAGAAATTATAGTTGTACGACAGGCGGAAGCCCTTGCTGGCGGGGATGTAACGGCAAACACCACCGTTGCAGTTGTAGCCGGAACGGGTACGTCCGAAGCTGAGCTGCAGACGGTGCGACTTGATGTTGCCCGTAACACCTACGTTGTAATAGTGCTCGAAGTCGCCATACTGTCCAGGTGTGGGCTCACTGCGTCCAATCTGGTCGCTAACGGTAAACATCAGATAGGGTGCCACCGAGAGTTCTGCCAATGCAAAGTACCAGTTGTCGCTCTCGTGCGATGTCAGAAGCGTCTGCAACTCACCACGGAGTGTCAGCTTCTTGTTGATCTTCCATTTGGGCTCATATACCACAATCCAGCTTTTGATGCTACCGGCATCCACCTCGTTCTGTATCTTCTCCTTGTTATAGTCTTGATACATAAGCATAAAGTGGTGTTCGTACTTCTTGCTCAGCTTCTGCTCGTACATCACATCCAAATCCATGTAGTAGCGATCTCCCTGCTTGAAGAAGGCAGAATTCTGCCAGTCCGTACCCATCAAAGCCTCGTTACCACCCAGTGTGACATTCTCAAGTCCGTTCACAACCGATGCATTGAACTTCAGCTTCGGTGCGTTCTTTCCCTTGAACTTATAGGCAACGCTACCCTGATAGGCCCACTCGCCTTCGAGCTGAGTAGCATAGGGATAGAGGGCTGCCAGTGCGTAGGTCTGGTCGACCGTGAAGGCGGGCAGATGGTTGATATACGCAGCCTTCGACAACGGACTCTCGGCGCAGATGCTGCGGAAGCCCATATTCTCGCTGCGTTTTGTCTGAGCCAGCAGCGACAGTCCCTTCTTGGCGTAGGTCAGCGAGAGCATCTCGGCATGTCCCTTACCCCACGTATAGCTGTTCAGCGAGTTGGGGTCGTCGCCCTTTCTGGCATATTCGGCCAGTGCGGAGAAACCTTTACCCTGGAAACGCAGTCGCGCATCGAAAGCATTGACAAAACGCGGAGTGGCAACGTTCCAAGCCGAGATCTTGTCTGTCTGCGATGCCTCGTCATGTTCACCACGAAGCAGAACGTAGGGATTGGCATTTTCCTCGAACTTATTCACCCACGAGGCACCTACGCTCAGATGCAGTCCATTGTCTCTCAGGCGAGGCGACAACTGGTCTATCTCGTATTCGGCATCAGCTCCGCTTACCACATTCTTGTTCGTTCCCCACCAGTCCCAGTAGTTACGCTGCAGGCCCGAAAGCACCTTCAGCTGCAGTCCCTGTACGGGAGATGTGGCGACGTGGACACCCAAGAGTGAGTTGTCGATGCCCAACGTACGTTCTTCGTACGAGCGAAGTATGAAGCCCGAGCCGAACTGTTCGTAGAACGTACCGGCGGTGATATCTGTCTTCTTGAGTTTTGCCTTTACCCAGAAATTAGGAATGCCATGACCCTTGAAGTCGTTACCGGCATCGTGGTAGCCAGGCATAGGCCATTCCGTCAGTTCGAAGCGCGCACCCGCATCCACCCACTTGCTCTGCAATCCGAGCGTGGCGTAGGTGTTGGTCAGAAAATATTTATTGTCGTATTCGCTTGTACCGATAGCCTCATCCTGCATAGGAGCAATCATAATATCGCTCTGTACGCTACCGCTTACGGTCACCTTCTTGTCTGTCTGAGCCGCTGCATAGCCTGTTGCGAGCATCATCAGAACGGAAAAGCAGAGAGTCTTCTTCATCACTTATTTACAATTTCACGAACCTTCTCTATGAGCTCTTCCTCCGCACCGTCGGTATAGCCATTATGCTTGTACACAATCTTACCCTCGCCGTCGACAATCAGGGTGAAGGGTATCATCTGGATGCCAAGCACTCGCATCAGTTCCTGGTTGGGGTCGAGCAGCACTGTCTCCCAGGGCCACTCATTCTCAGCCACAAGAGGAGCCACCTTGTGCGTATCCTGAGCCTTGTCGATAGAGATGGCCACGAGCTTAACACCCGTCTCCTCCTGCCACTCCTCATACACCTCGGCAATCTCGTTCAGTTCACGGTTGCAAGGCTTGCACCAAGTGGCAAAGAAATCGATGATCATGGGTTTGCCATCGTTCTTCAAGGTGTCAACACGCAGGCTCTTCCCGTCAATCGTCTTCAGGTTTACAGAAGGCAACTGCGCATAAGCAGTCACACTAAGCATCAGCACCGCAAATACAGCAAAGATTTTCTTCATAATATATATATTTAATATTCGCGTGCAAAAATACAAAAAAAGAATGACATGGCAAAAATATTTAGCACATTTCTGCCAACAAACGGTTATGAGGTTATACGGTTTTACGGATAAACGATTAAACGGCTAAGCGGCTAAGCGGCTAAACGATTAAACGGTTAAGCGATTAAACGGCTAAACGACTAAACGACTAAACGGCTAAACGGCTAAACGATTAAGCGGCTAAACGGTTAAACGGCTAAACGGCTAAACGATTAAACGACTAAACGCTCCCCACAAAACGAACAAATCCTTTCGTTTTTGATACAATTCTGCATTCTTCGCCTCGAAAAGGGTTCATTTCTCTTATTATTTATATATCTTTGTAAATCAAAACCGTTTTTTCTGCAAAAAATACTAATCTAACAATAAAACAAAATGATGAAAAAGACCTTACTCGCTTTGCTGCTTTTCGTCACGGCATGCATGCCCATGCTGGCACAGGAGCAGCGACGTCCGGTGGACAACAAGCACCCCATGTGGCTCATCCATGTCGACGTATGGAACCAGGCCGATCCACAGAAGATCATCGACCTCATCCCCAACGACATCAAGCCTTTCGTAGTCATGAACCTCTCGCTCTCCTGTGCCTACAACAAGGAGCAGGGCATCTACGAGCGCCCCAACAGTGCCATCCGCACCTATAAGTCGTGGGCAACCATCTGCCAGAAGAACAACATGTGGTTCACCTGTCAGCCTGCCTCGGGTGGCCATACACACATCAAGGACAACGACCTCGAGACGTTCGAGTATTTCTTCACCCACTACCCCAACTTCCTGGGCTGGAACTACGCCGAGCAGTTCTGGGGCTTCGACGAGGCTGGCGACCCCAGCTCCAGCAGTCAGGCCGACCGTATCGCACTCTTCGCCAAGCTCGTGCCCATGCACCACAAATACGGTGGCTTCCTCACCATCTCGTTCTGCGGCAACATCTGGTCGCACCCCCTCAACCCGGTGGGTATGATGAAGCGCAACACCAACCTCAGAAAGGCTTGCGAGCAGTATCCCGAGGCTATCCTCTGGCTGTACAAATACACCACCTCCAGCTGTTTCTACAACAACGAGAGTGTGTGCTTCGGTCCCTTCGTGGCTGGCTTGGCCAAGAACTACGGTGTGCGCTATGACAACTGCGGTTGGAACGGTGCACTCGGTGCCTTGCTGGGCGAGAATCACGGCAAGAAGTACCCCATCGCTGCTGGTATCGGCACCGTGATGGAGCAGTCGGCTGTCAACGGTGGTGCCGTATGGGACGGCCCCGAGCTGATCTGGACCGAGGACTTCCAGAACAAAAGCAACACCACCAACTCATCTGGCTACACAGTGCGCAACTGGGGCACCTTCCCCGGCTTCGACAATGCATGGATCGACATGTTCCGCCGCATCATCGACGGCACACTCTACATCCCTTCACGCGAGGAGGTAGTGGAGAAGACAAAGGTCATCGTAGTGAACGATGTGACCTCGGGCAACGACGAGGATAAGTATGCTGCCTGGGGCGACCTCTACGACAACCTCTACAAGGTCAGCGACCCCATGAACCGTGGCAACGGACAGTGGATGGATAACTTCAGCTACATGAAGAGCACGGGACGCTATGGCGCTGTGCCCATCACACCCGAGCTCTATGCCGCCGACGCCAAGAAGATTCCCGTCAGAGTGAACAAGAGCAGCCGCACCAGCACATGGAGCAGCCTCTCGGCCAAGAAGACGGCTTTCGACAAGCAGTATCCCGAGGTGAGCAAGGGCGACCTCTACGTCAACCGCTACCACAACCAGCTCATCACCTACAACCCCTACTCTTATCTCAGCAAGAACGCTCGTCGTGCCAAGGCGGACATCCCCTTGAAGTACAACACCTGCGAGAGTCTGCACCTCGACTACTACGAACTGTCTAGCGGTTCGGTACGCGAGTATGCCGACCATATCGAGTTCTATTTCAACAACTACCGCACCGACACCACCGCCGTGCGTGTCGACACCATCCGCATCTCGGGTGTTACATCCGAGCCTACCGCTACGCTGAAGAAGCTGGGCAGCACGACTAGCTCGCCTGCTCCCTCGGCCAGCCTGGGCACCAAGACCTACGATGCCGACGCCAAGACCTACACCGTACAGGTGAAGCACAATGGTCCCTGCTCGCTCGTCATCAACTGTTCGGGCGACGCCACCGACCGCCTCACCGATGTATTGCCCAACGAGGCACTCACCGACCTGCCCGTGCAACCTGCTCCCTATCACGGTCCTATCACTGTCGAGGCCGAGGACATGAACTTCAAGAGCATCGCCAACCACGTCACCTTCTACATGGCGGGTTGGAGCCACGTCAGAGGTCATTCGGGCAACGGTTTCGTCGTTATGGGCACCAACACAGCGGGCTCACTGCAGCACACCGTCAACGTACCCGAGGCTGGCGAATACTACGTATCGTTCCGCTATACCAACAGCTCCAACAAGACCGGTACTGCAGCACTGAAGGTGGGCACAAAGACACAGAACGTCGAGGTGAAGAAGACGGCTACCAACGAGTGGCTGCGCACGGGTGCTACCTTCAACTTCATCAAGGGTAACAACACCGTTGTCATCACCAACAACAAGGCTATCAACATGACCATCGACCAGGTAACCTATCGTCCCACCGACGTCGAGGAGGAGAAGTTCGACGTCAGCATCCGCGAGTCGGAATATGGTGTCGTAGTGCCCAGCGTCGAGGCTGCTGCCGAGGGCGAGGAGGTTCATCTCGAAGCCATCCCCAACGAGGGCTATCAGCTGGTGGGCTACAACGTGCTGCATGGCAACATCAGCATCTCGGAGGATGGCTACTTCACCATGCCCGATGAGTTCGTCACCATCGAACCTGTCTTCGAGGACATGAGCCTCGTCTACCGCATCGACCTCGCAGGTGCCGTCAACGGTGGCATTCCCGAGGGATGGCGCACCACACAGGAGAACAACGAGGTGCGCGACTATCCCAACACCTACTCTAGCGGAGCCCGTGTCATGAAGGGCTTCTCAGGCTACCAGGGCGCTGCACTCTACTGGCGCGAAGGCAGCTGCGAGTACGGACGTCTGGCCAAGTATCCTCTCTACCTCGAACCTGGCAACTACACCTATTCGTTCGCCATGGCAGCATGGAAGGGCTCTCCCACCTTCAAGGTGGAACTGCTCGACGAGCAGGGCAACGTCGTGGCCAAGGGTGCAGAGAGCACACTTGCCAACAAGTTCACCGCTTCGCCAAACGCTAACGGCAGCACCAGCGCCAGCGTAGCATCGGCCAAGCAGTACAAGCGTGCATTCAACATCGAGAAGGCTGGCAAGTACTTCCTCCGCTTCAGCAACTACAGCGACACAAGCGGCTATCAGGAGTTCCTGCTGGTGGACTGCCGCATCAACCACGACTACGCAGCCGACGGCATCAACGAGATTGCCACCCAGCCCGGCAACGCCAACTACCAGCCTGGCATCTACAACATGATGGGTGTGAAGATGTCTAACGCTCAGCGTGGCATCAACATCATCCGCACTGCCGACGGCCGTACCGTCAAGGTGCTGAAGTAAACATACCATAGATTGATCCATTCACGGATTGTTTATTAAAGTTTCCCACCTTTTGGCATTTGCCAGTAAATTACTTAAAATGAGCAATGAATAATGAAGGTCGAAGAGCTCGACGAAGTCAATATTGAACAATGTATAATGCGATTAATG
>JAGHUS010000052.1 GCA_018064685.1 Bacteroidales bacterium
AGCACCCGACATACCTATCGACCCCGTTGACGCCCTACCCTACCTCAAGGAATACGTTGCAACGGAGCATCCTGACATCATCATCGGCACATCCATGGGCGGCATGTATGCCCAGATGATGCGTGGTTACAAGCGCATACTTGTCAACCCGGCGTTCAACATGCCAACAATGTCAAAGGGTCTGAAGACGGGCGAGCACCGTTTCTACAACGGACGCTACGATGGTGCGAAGACATTCAAAATAACACGCGACATCATCCAGCATCACAATCAGATGGAACGCCAGCAGTTCAAGGACATAACAGCCGAGGACAAGGAACTCGTATGGGGACTTTTCGGCATCAACGACCCTATCGTGAAGACCTTGGACGTATTCAAGAAGCATTATCTTGCCGACCATGCCATACGCTTCGAGGGCGAACATCAGCTCAACGACAAGGTGATAAAGAAGGTGGTATTGCCACTTTTGGAGCAGTTGAAGCCCCAAGGAGAGTGAAAAGTGAAAAGCGAAGAGAGAAAAGTCTGCATTTAATTTGCACAAGAAAATAAAAAGTAGTAACTTTGCACTCGAATTGTTTCTAACAACACAAAGGTAATAAAGATAACACTATGGCAGGATTCTTTGGCACAGTATCAAATCAGAGTTGCATCACAGATGTATTTTATGGTACTGACTACAACAGTCACCTTGGCACACGACGAGGCGGCATGGTAACGTTTGACCCAGAACTGGGCTTCAAGCGATCTATTCACTCACTCGAGAACACGTACTTCCGCACCAAGTTTGAGTCGGAACTCGAGAGTTTCAAGGGCAACCAGGGTATGGGTATCATAAGCGATACCGACGCTCAGCCACAGCTCTTCAACTCACATCTCGGACGCTTCGCCATCATCACCGTGGCAAAGATCAACAACATAGAGGAGATTACAGCCCGTTTGCTTGCAGAGGGACAGCACCTGACAGAGTTCAGTTCAGGACGCATCAACCCTACAGAGCTTATGGGCCTTCTTATTATAAAAGGTAAGACATTTGTCGAGGGCATCGAGAATGTCTATAACACCATCAAGGGTTCGTGCTCCATGATGCTCCTTACCGAGGATGGCATCATCTGCGCACGCGACTTCTGGGGCCGTACCCCTATCGTTATCGGTAAGCGCGACGGTGCCATGGCTGCTACAAGCGAGACCACTGCGTTCCCTAACCTGGGCTTCGACATCTGTCACTTCGTAGGTCCTGGCGAGATTGTCAAGCTGAAGAACGACGGCATGGAGGTGCTCCGCCAGCCGGAAAAGAACATGCAGGTGTGCTCGTTCCTGTGGATTTACTATGGTTTCCCTACATCTATCTACGAGGGAAAGAACGTGGAAGAGATGCGATACATCACCGGTTACAAGATGGGTGAGGAGGATGACACCGAGGTTGACAACGCAGGTGGCATACCAGACTCAGGTCTTGGCATGGCAACAGGCTATGCAGCAGGTCACAAGGTGCCTTATCAGCGCTGCATCTCGAAATATACTCCTACATGGCCACGATCGTTCATGCCTTCAAACCAGAACCTCCGCAACCTCGTGGCTAAGATGAAGCTCATCCCTAACCAGGCTATGCTGAAGGGAAAGCGCTGCCTGTTCTGCGACGACTCCATCGTTCGCGGCACACAGTTGCGTGAGAACACCGAGATACTCAAGGAGTTAGGTGCCAAGGAAGTACACATGCGTATCGCTTGTCCTCCACTGATCTGGGGTTGTCCGTTCATCAACTTCTCTGCTTCGAAGAGCGAACTTGAGCTTATCACACGCCGTGTGATCCAGGATCTTGAGACCGGAAGCAAGAAGGCTACCATGCTTGCCGATGCACATACAGCTGAGAACATAGAGGTAAGCGAGGAGCGTCTGAAGCAGTATGCCAAGACCGACTCGCCTGAATACAAGGCTATGGTGGCAGAGATTGCCAAGCGCCTGAACCTCGACTCACTGAAATTCACCAAGATAGAGACTATCATCGAAGCTATTGGCCTGCCAAAGGAGATGGTATGCACACACTGCTTCGACTGCTCTTCAAAGCATACGCTGTAAACCCCACCCCCTAGCCACAGCGACCCCGCCCCCTAGCCCCCGCCCCAAGGCGGGGGAATAGGATAGTGGGAGTACGTCTGTAAAGGATTTGGAAGATTTGGTTGTGATTTCAAAACACAAAAGAAGAGCCATCTTCAAATACACCCAAACCCCAAAACCAACAACCCAAAACCAACAACCCAAAACCCATAACCTAAAACCCAACAATATGAACCTGACCGAAAGATTCCTGAAATACACTCAGTTCGATACCCAGTCGAGCGAGGATAGTCAGAGTGTGCCTAGCACATCCAAGCAACTTATCTTCGCCAAGTACCTCAAGGAGGAACTTGAGGCTGAGGGTCTCGACGACGTTGAGATGGATGAGATGGGCTATATCTACGCCACTCTGCCAAGCAACTC
>JAGHUS010000117.1 GCA_018064685.1 Bacteroidales bacterium
ACCTGTTCTGGCACATCAGCAACCCTTGGCAATGGTTTGCAGAAGCACCAGATTTACATCATCAAGGCTGGTGACCGTAGCATCAAGTACAAGTTCTAACAAAAAATTATAACACAAGTGTAGCCTTTGGCTCACAACACAAAAGGAATCTGCAAGTAGCCAGTTCGTCAGCACTTGCAGATTCCTCATAGATTCTTGTATTCAAAGTATCTGTTGTAACAATAGTTCGGAAATGATGGATGTTATTCACCCCATTACTTTAGGAAATATTTTTTAACCATTAATAAAGTCATACGTATATGCGTAAACTAATTAGTACTCTTCTTCTTTTCTGCGTTAGTTTCTCTATGCTGAACGCGCAGATCATAAAAGGTGACATGAATGATGATGGGAAACTTACCATCTCTGACATTACAAAGTTAACTGAGTACGTACTGGGTCGTACACCTATTGAAAATTACAATTCCCAGATTGCAGGCACGTGGCGCAGTGTGGATGGCGATAGCTTCACCCTTGCTGATGATGGCAGTGCCAGTTACAGTGGACAAATCAATCGTTACGAGTATCTTCCCTATCAGAACCTGCTTGTGTTTTTCGATGCCACTAACACCCTCTGCAAGAGCTTCTATATTCAGGGGCGCGGTACCGACATGATGTTCCTTCAGACATGTGGCCAACCAGGAGGTACGGCATACTACCGTGGTAATACCTATTTTGTTTCCGAAGTGCAACTTTCGTCAAGCGTTCTTAACCTGAATACTGGTTCCACTCATCAGCTTACCGCTACTGTGCTGCCAGCAACGGCTATCAACAAGTCTGTCACATGGACTTCCAGCGACCCCAGTGTAGCGCAGGTGGATGCTACTGGCAAGATAACAGCCGTTGGTTGCGGAACGACAACGATTACCTGTACTTCCGTGGATAACACTAACATCCAAGCCCAATGTGTGGTTTCCGTGGTGCAGTTGGTAACAGAAATCCAACTCTCCAAGACCTCCATCACCCTTGATATTGACGAGACAGAAAAGCTCACCGCCACCATCCTTCCCGACAGCCTCTCCGCTACCCCTGTGCTGTGGTCGAGCAGTGATGAAGATGTAGCAGAAGTCAACAAGCGAGGAGTTGTCTATGGTATTGGCTATGGCAGTGCCACCATCACATGTGCTGCGCAGGATGGTAGCGGCGTAATAGCCACGTGTACGGTTGTCGTAAAAAAACATAGCTCTCCTGACAATGTTGACATCCATGAGGTTCTGCAGGGTGATTGGATCTTTGAGGTGGGCGATCCCATCAATGGTGACGAAGACACTCCGCTTGTTCCCGGTCAGTGGTACATGATATCACAGGTTCGCGACGGCAAGGGCTATGTTGGTACCAATGCCGCAGGCAATGCTCTTGTCAAGACAGTTGCCAGCGAGATTGAGTACCAGTATGCAAAGAACGTAGCAGCCTGCTTCTGGCAGTTCATCGAGGTCGACGAAGAGCCCTGGGCTGTGAATACCGTACCCGAAGGCTTTGAGGCAAAGACCTATAAGCTCGTGAACGCTCTCGGCCAGTACTGGGGCACCTGTACTTCTGCCCAGGTTCCTGTTAAGACCAGCGAGGACGAAGCAGGGATATGGACCGTATGGAGCTTCGGCGATTCCCAGAACTGGGGTTTTGTAACTTCTCAAGGCTATCGTCTGGACAACGACGTTTATTCGAACAATGTGGCTACTGTCGTTGTCTGGGGTCAGGGTCAGACAGCTGATCCTAACAACAGCTTCAAGATTCATCCCGTAGAATTCACCGAGAGCACTCCTGATGAGTTTGCCGCTCGCGAACTCTATAGTAAGGTGGCTACCTATGCAGACCGTTATGACTACTTCTTCGGTGGGTCTACAGTTACTCACACCATCGACGCTACTGCTTTCGGCAACGCTTACGACAAGGCTTCCAGCTATGATGCCTCTATTCCTGAGTATAAGGGCATGACCGCAGCTGATATTGAGAAGCTCGGTGCCGACCTCGACAAGGCTTGGGAAGACCTGATGGTTTCTAGCGTTCGCACCGTTGCTCCCGGTTACTACTATGTACGCAGCGCTCTGCCCTTCGAGTACATCGAGGAGCAGGTGATTGAAGGCGAGGGTCCTGACACGGGTATAGCTGATGAGATTACCATCCCCGGCCGTTATCCCAAGAATGGTCTCTACGTTTCTGGCACAAGCCTCAAGTGGGGCGAGATCGACGAGACCAGGGCTGAGTACATCTGGAAGGTTGAAGCAGGTGAAGATGGTCTGTTCTTCCTCAAGAGCGCTACCGGTATGCAGGTAGCTAACGTTGCTAAGGGTGCCACAGTTACTTTGGCAGAGGAGGATAATCCTGTCACCATCACTTACGCTGGTTTCACCACTCTGGAGAACTACGAGGATGTAGAGGCAGACGCTCCCTTATTCGATATCCGTCCTGCCAATCTGGTAGGTACTTTCCAGTATCTCCATAGTGATGGTCACGGATACAATGCTTCCGAAGGAATTGCCAAAGGTAAGGGCGGCAACGTAGTAGGCTGGAGCCCCAACTACAACACCGTTACCTTGATTCCCTGTGCTACTGAGTGGATGTTCGTTAAGGTAGATGACAAGATAGTCGAGGAACTCATAGGTGGAGAATCAGGAAACGGTTCCATAGATGGTAATGCCTACGTTGACCTTGGTCTTCCCTCCGGTACCCTCTGGGCCACCTGCAACGTAGGTGCATCTTCTCCCGAAAAGTATGGTTATTACTTTGCGTGGGGAGAGACGGAAGGTTACCCCATGAGTCGCACGCGTTCCGGTACCTTCAATTGGAGTACCTACAAATGGTGTAGAGGCTCAGACGACACTATGACCAAGTATTGCAGAAGTTCATCCTATGGTACCGTTGACAACAAGACCACGCTCGACCTCGAGGACGATGCCGCCTACGTCAACTGTGGCTCACATTGGCGCATGCCCACCAGAGCACAAATAGACGAACTAATCAATAAATGCTATTGGGTATGGAAGAGCTACTATAATAACACCGATAGGTCCGGTTACATCGTCTACAAGCGTCTGAGCCAGGATACATCCACTTCATCGTTTTCTTCCTCATGCTCCAGCTCGTACAATCTCAGTTGCACCCATATTTTTCTCCCCGCAGCGGGGTGCCGCGGCGATAGTTCGCTCCACAACGCAGGTTCTGACGGCTTCTATTGGTCTAGTTCGCTCAATGAGAGCAGCTCGGACGTTGCGAGGTACGTGTACTTCACTTCGGGCGAAGTCGACTACAGCGGCTACTATCGCTACTTCGGTGGAAGTGTTCGCCCCGTGTGCTCAGAATAATCTTATGTCAAGGCGAAATAATAAAGAAAGATTGTGAATGGGATGGAAGCCTACGTTTGAACTCGAATAAGAATTTCACTATACTGGTTATCACAATATAGCAATACGAGTTTGATGGTTTGGTACTACAATGTTCCCAAGATAAAACATGTGGGGTAAATCTTTCCTGAATGTTGGATTGGGGCTGAAATATGGCGAAACGGCAATTTACAGATTTTAACACTGTAAATTGCCGTTTTGTTAGTATTATACATAGCAGGCGTAACTTCTTGTCAATACGGAAGAGCATCATTACCCTGCCAAAGGAAGCAGCTGGTTTATAGATGTGCTACTCCTTGGGCAGCTTCAGCAAAGGGTACATGTATGCCGACAGACGATAGTAGCCAACGTGCTCCAAATAATGCTGAGCTTTGGTGTCGTCTTCAACAGAAAGTCCTCTTGACTTCAACAGCCTCACCAAATCATGAGGGTCTGAATAATGTTTGCCAAATGGTATTGTTGTTGCCATGATGAAACGTACGTATAAAAAAACGACCCGCACATTTGAGCATCGTTGAGAGGCTTGGCGGGTTCTCGTGGTGCAAAG
>JAGHUS010000164.1 GCA_018064685.1 Bacteroidales bacterium
CCGTTCCAAAGCATGTCGCGATAGTAAGAGATAGGTTTGCGCCAGCCTGTGATGTCGATGTCACCGCAGTATGCTCCGTGCCATGGATAGTGGTCGGCCTCCCAGTGTTCGCCCTGTGGTTCGCCCTCATAACGCCATCCACCGATGCCCGATTCACCGAGATAATCGAGACCTGTCCAGATGAAGTCGCCTATGACGTAAGGCTCCTCGACGGTGTGACGCCAGTTAGGGAATGCCTCCTTGATGTAGGATTCGGTCTGCCAGCATACGCGGTTAGGCACACGCTTCATGTCGTCGGCAGCATACTGTATGAGATAGTTGTAACCAACGATGTCGAGAGACTCAGCCAACGGGTCGTAGATCTCCCAGTCCTTGTCGTAGCCACAGAGTGCATTGGTCACCGGACGTGAAGGGTCGAGCTCACGCATACGGTTAGCCATCTTCCTCGATGTGGTGACACACTCAAGCTTCTTACGCTCGAAAATCTCGTTGCCGTTGCTCCAGCAGATGATGGAAGGGTGGTTGCGGTCGCGCAGAACGAGTGCATCAACGTCCTTCTGCCACCACTCATCGAGCAGCAGATGGTAGTCATACTTGGTCTTCTTGGAGCGCCAACCGTCGAAAGCCTCATCGATGACGAGGAGTCCGAGATGGTCGCAGGCACGAAGGAACTCAGGAGCAGGAGGATTGTGGGCGGTACGCACGGCATTGAAACCGCCCTCCTTCATGAGCGAAGCCTTGCGCCACTCCGCCTTATCGAATGCTGCCGAACCGAGAATGCCATTGTCGGAGTGCAGACAAGCACCGTTGATGAGGTACTTCTTGCCGTTGAGCACGAATCCTTCGCGAGCGTTGTAGCGTATGGTGCGGAAGCCATGCTCCACCTCAAGGTCGCCCACCTTTATATTATATAGCGCGGGATGCTCGGGACTCCACAGGTTGACGTTGCGGAAGGTGCGCAGTTCGTCGGGCTTACCCTCGTAGGATATACGCACGATGGCAGAGTCCGCCTTGGTAGCATCAGCATTGATACCGAACACTTTCTCGGTGCGGATGTAGAGTTTCCAAGGGTCGTTGATGCCATCCTTGCTACGTTCCTCGAGCCACACATGGCGGTAGATGCCCGAACCGGTGTAGAAACGGCAGTTAGGTTGCTGCGAGTTGTCGCATCTGACAGCTACGATATTCTGCTTGCCAGGGATGATCTTGTCGGTGATGTCAACATAGAAAGAGTTGAAACCGTATGGATGTCCGCCAGCGAGCTGACCGTTGACATAAACGGATGAGTTCATGTATGCACCCTCGAAATAGAGGAGCATGCGGTTGTTGGGTGCGGAAAGGGTAGGGGTGAATGCCTTGCGGTACCATCCGATGCCTGCATGTGCATAACCGCCACCGCCTATGGTAGGGTTTTCCTGCAGGAAAGGCAGCTCTGCATCCCAGTCGTGTGGCAGGTCGAGGGTGCGCCATTGCGTGTCGTTGTAGTTGACAGTTGCTGCCAATGAGTCGTCGCCGAGGTAGAATCTCCAGGCGTTGTCGAACAGCTTAGACGTGCGATAGGCACTGGCACTCATAGTAATAAAGAGTGCGAAGAGGAAAGCCCCCCACCTTACCTCCCCCGAGGGGGAGGAGGATATAGTAGTTGGTTTGGTGGTTAGCAGCTTGTTAGTTCGAGACTGTGAGGATTTTGAGTGATGTGATATTGACATATATTAGTAGGTTAGTTTATGAGTGACTCTTTATTTTGCAGTATAGAAGTCGGTGGCGCGGCCTATTGCACGGTTGCATACCGGACAGAAGTCGCGCACCTCGTTGATCTTCATGCGACATTCCTGGGCAGGACGGTAGCAGCCTTTCGACTGATAGCCGTCACCTTCAAACACGCCAACGACCTGCGTGGCGGCATTGAGGCGGTCCATAGC
>JAGHUS010000182.1 GCA_018064685.1 Bacteroidales bacterium
ACCTTTCTTTTACTAAGAAATGGTTTGGTGCCTGCTTGGATAGAGTGAAACTTATTTCTTCTCTGACTCTTAGCTCTTCATAGCTCTGTTGTAAGTGGTAAGTTGTGAGTTTGTTATGGATATGAAGAGCGTTCTGGGCTCTTCATTGCTCTTCATGACTTTTCATTAAGTGTGTGAGAAGATGAGGAGTGGGGGTGTTGGTATGTTGACATGAAGAGGAATGAAGAGATATGAAGAGGTGGAGTGACTCTTCATGTCTGTAATGTGTTGTTATACAGTTGGATGTAGTAAAAATATGGGTACTTGTGGCTTTCGTGTGAGAGAAATCAAACATCAACAAAGAAAAACCTTTCAAAAAACCGGTTTTTTTATTATGTTTTTATTGGTTGATATTTCTACTTCACACAATTCCCACAGTAACCAAAACATGTAGAGCTGAAGAGTGAGTGCAAATTTTATTTTCGTTGCGGGGAAAGGGTGGATGTGTGTTTGATGGAACGAGTCAGATACCACCTTGTTGGAATACTGCTAGGCGATTTGTGAAAACATGCTGCGAGAATATTTTGAGACTGCTGCGAGTTTGTTTTGAGACTGCTGCGAGTTTGTTTTGAGACTGCTGCGAGTTTGATTTTTTCTCCTAGCGACTATTAACCGTCCAGCCTAGGTTGGACGGTTCGTTATCGCAGCGATTTCATTTCAAAACCGCAGCGGTTTTCAACCGTCCAACCTAGGCTGGACGGTTAGTTATCGCAGCGGTAATAATCTAAGACCCTAAGGGCTTTGGTCTGAAATCGTATGGGTAAAGGTGAAGGAATCGCAAGGTGAACGGAGTGAAAGTCAAATATCTTTATTTTTAAGAATGACTGACTAGGTATAAAACGACAATAGAAATTACGCGTTTCTACTGATTTTCGCCCGAAATAGTGGAGGAGAAAATAATACCTCCACTGCAATAACATACTGCATTATAATTAAATACAGGGAAAGTGGAGGGTGGAGGCAAATTTTAACTTTTCTGCGCGTTTTTGCGAAACCGTGTAAATTCTTTTTTTTTTGTTGCAAGAATGGGGTGCGGTGAATCAGGGGGGTGACCCCATGATCCACAAGGAGAAGCTAGATGTGGAGGATCTGCTTGACGATGGGGAATACTTCCCTCTTGAGTATTGCATCGTTGAGGAAGTGCTCGCCCTCGAAGATGTGGAAGTGGTCGGTGCCGTAGTGCTTCTTGAAGTCGGGCTGGCAGTTCACGTTCTTGTCCTTGTTGCCAAAGAGTCCCCATACGATGTCTTTCTCTTGCTTGGCTTTCGCGAAGAGTCCTTTCTCTACTTCCTTGAACTCGGCTACCATCTGCTTGTCGACCATGAAATCCTTGGCATTGTCCTCGCGCTTGTTGCGGAATGCCTGTCGCTTGCCCAAGCCACGGAATGTGAGCAGACGTGCCATGCAGAAGGAGGGGTTGACGAGGATGCGGGGGATGCCGTGAAGGAGTTCGGCATAGAGTGCACCCATAGAGGTGGCTACGATAAGGTCGGGCTGATGCTGGGCAACAAGTTGCTGCAGGAAGGGTAGGGCAGCAGCAGGACTGGTGGGTATGTCGGGCGAGAGGACGGGGATGCCGTACTCGTAGAGTGTGTTGCGCAGATGCAGGGCAGTGCCGCTGCTGCCTGCCGAGGCAAAGCCATGCAGATATAGTACTTTCATTCTTGTTGTATGCTTTTGGTAATTGCTAATCGATACGGATAATCGGTGTGCAAATATACGCAATTTTCATCATAGTACAAACCAAATACAGGCATTTTTATGTAGTCGTGATGCCATTTGATGTAAAAATGTTAAAAAATATTTGTTGAAAGATGATAGTTGTAAGAAATAATTTGTATATTTGCGCCAAACTATATATAACCGAAACTTTTTATCTAAAAACACAAATCATCATGAAGAAGTTCTTCTTAACTGCGTTGGCAGTATTGTCTTTGTCTGTAGCAGGCTGGGCAATAGCTGGTGATGGCACTTATCCGGAAGCGGATAGTGTGAAGTCGGATACCATTGACGTGACGTCGAAGTTGGTGAACCCCAATTTTAATGACGGCAGCAATGGCTGGACGGTGAACACCGGTAAGATTGAAGTGAAGGCTGCCTCGACGGGCAACCCAGTAGTAACGGCGTATGGCTACCAAATGGACATCTGCCAGAAGGTGACGGGCTTGGAACCAGGCAAATATCTGGTGAAGGTGCAGGCCTGCTCGCGCTACAAGGACGGCAAGGCCGGCATCGATGACTACGAGGCCAAGAAGGCTGCTGGCGAGGAGATACCCAACGAGGCATACCTCTATGCTAACGGCGAGCAGACGAAGGTGGTGAACATCTGGGACGAGACTTCGACGTACGACTTCGCCAAAGAGAGCGGTCAGCCTGCTGAGAACCTGACCATGAGCAACAAGGAGCAGATTCCCTACAACTCGACGAATTTTGCCAATGCATTCCGTGCAGGCATGTATGAGAACGAGCTGACGTGCCAGGTAGGTGCAGACGGCGAGCTGACAGTGGGTCTGAAGAATGTGCTTCCCACCGATGGCTACAACGTATATGTGGGCTATGACAACTTCCGCCTATATAAAATAAATGAGGTGGAGGAGTATACTTCGCAGATTGTCAACCCCGACTTTACCACCGATAGCAGTTCGTCGCAGGATGGCTGGACGCTCGTCAGCGGCAAGGAGAAGGGCAAGTGGTCGAAGGGTACGGCCAACCGTGCATTCTCGTGCAACAACATCAAGTGTGAGCTGACACAGACGGTAGAAGGCTTGAAGCCCGGAAGGTATGTGCTGAAGTATCAGGCATTCGGCCGTATGAAGGCTAACGACGTGTCGTGGAAGTCTTTCCTGGCAGGTGAGGATCTCGGTTCGACCAATGTATACATGATAGCCAACAGCACCAAGAAGGAGGTTATGAATGTGGTGCATGGCGCCACTGCCACCAAGGGTGCCGGCGACTGGACTACCGTTCAGGATGCTGAGGGCAAGGACCTGTATCTGTTGAACAACTCGGGTGCCGTGGCCGATGCTTTTGCACAAGGCTACTACCAGGACTCTCTGGAGACCGTCGTGGGCAAGGACGGAAAACTTGTCATCACATTCCAGAAGGAGAGTGTGCAGGACGATGGCAACGACTACTCGAAGTATGCCGGATGTGACAACTTCCGCCTGTATCGCGTAGGCGACCTCCTTGATGACGATGACGACACGCCCACCCCCGAACCCACCGAGGTGCGCGACCGTATCGCCATCCCCGCCGGTAGTCCTAACGGCAGTGAGCTGAATGTTGAGGTGCTGGAGAAGGACGAGGCCGGACAGACACTCTCGGCCAAGTACACCGTGACCAACGGTACCTGGGGCAACAACGCCTCACACCTCAGCTTCTTCAAGTTCGCTCCCCTCTCGGCAGCCACCATCGAGGGCTACGAGAAGATCGTTGTAGAGTTTGCTGAGACCGTTCCCACCGCTACGGGTGACAAGACATACGGTTTCATTCCCGTCGGCTTGGTTTCGCCCGTCAACTGGACCTCAATGAACGGTCTGGACAAGTGGGAGTATACCTTCACCGAAGATGATAAGGCAAAGGGCATCGAGGACTTCTCGCTCTTCTTCAATGCCAGTGGCAGTTTGAAGGACATCGAGGTGACTATTACCGGCATCTATCTCGTAAAGCCTGCCGGCGACGAGCCCGGTGACGAGCCTGGTGACGAGCCCGATGACGACGAGCTCGACATGAGCCGACTGACCGATATGACCGAGTTGCTCGTTAACCCCAACTTCAACGACAAGGATAATGGCTGGACCGTGAATACCGGTAAGATTGAGGTGAAGGCAGCCTCGACAGGCAACCCTGTCATCACCGCTTACGACTATCAGGTAGACATCTGCCAGACCATCACCGGACTGGAGCCCGGCAAGTATGTCGTCATGGCACAGGCTTGCTCGCGCCACATGATGGGCGAGGCTGGTATCAAGGACTATGAGGCTAAGAAGGCTAAGGGCGAGACCATCCCCAATGAGGCCTACCTCTATGCCAACGGCGAGCAGAAGAAGGTGAAGAACATCTATGATGAGGGAGCCAACTACGACTTCGCTACGGAGAGTGGTCAGAGCGTGCAGGATCTGCGCCTCTCTAACGGCACACAGATTCCCTACAACTCCACCAACTTCGCCAATGCATTCGGCAAGCTCAATATGTACCAGAACTACGTCATCTGTACTGTGGGCCAGAGTGGTGTCCTCACCCTCGGCATCAAGAACGAGTTGCTGCACAGCGGCGACATCATCCCCTATCTGGCATACGACAACTTCCGCTTGTATAAGATGAGCGAGGAGGAGGACTTCACCGAGAAGCTCGTCAACCCCAACTTCAACGATGGCACCAATGGCTGGACCGTGAACGAGGGTAAGATTGAGGTGAAGGCTGCTTCGACAGGCAATCCCGTGGTGACTGCCTATAACTATCAGGTAGACATCTGCCAGGTGGTAGAAGGCTTGAAGCCAGGCCGTTACCTCGTGAAGGTGCAGGCTTGCTCGCGCTATATGGACAAGAAGGCCGGTATCGATGACTACGAGGCACGCAAGGCAGAGGGTAAAGAGATACCCAACGAGGCATACCTCTATGCCAACGGCGTACAGAAGAAGGTTGTCAACATCTTCGACGAGACCAATGCTTTCGATTTTGCTACAGAGAGCGGACAGGCTGCTTCTGACCTGACTATGAGCAACAAGGAGCAGATTCCTTACAACTCGAACAACTTTGCCCGTGCATTTGGCGAGTTCGGTATGTACGAGAACGCTTTGGAGTGCGTGGTTGGCCAGAACGGTGTGCTCACCCTGGGTATCAAGAACGAACTGAAGGGTGGCGACGGCATCGTGCCCTACATTGCCTACGACAACTTCCGCCTCATCCGTATCGGCGATGCCGAGGAGGAGGGTCCCGCATTCGACCTCTATGACCTGAAGGCAAACGCTGGCGACTATGTGGCTGTCTGCATGCCTTATCCCGTCAAGTCGGAGTACTTCGGTCAGGTTTACCAGATAGCAGAGATTCAGGACGGTAAGGCCGTACTGGTGCCTGCAGAATCGGTTGCTACTGGCGTGCCTTGCGTCATCAAGGCCAGTGGCGAGAACAACATCAAGGAGGGCGACGTGACGCTCAGCTATGCTACTCCCAAGCCCGCCGTGTCGATGTGGGACAATACCATGATGCAGGGCGACCTGAACAAACTGACCTGGACAGCTACTGCTGTTGACGGTAGCGAGATCAGCGTGGCCGACCTCACCTACACCGAGGCCGATCTGGCAAATATGGACTTCACCTGTACCATTGAGAACAATGCTGCTGCCCGCTTCTGGGCTCAGAATCCCGACTATGCAGCCGAGACTCCTACCCAGATTGGTAAGTTCCTCAACCTGCCCGCCTACAATCGCACCGACCAGCCCAATCCCATCACTATCCCCGTTGTGGCAGCCGATAAGGAGCAGACCTTGTCGTACTGTCTGGACGAGGATATGATGCTGGCAGAGACCATCACCATTCCTGCCGGCAAGACGGTGGCAGAGATCTATAACCTCCTCCCCGGCCTTACCTATTATTATAAGACGGCTGACGGCCAGTCGGCAGGTAAGTTCACTGTAGGTGGCACGCTGCGCATGATGATGATTGGCAAGAATGTTGTCAATATGCGTGACTTGGGTGGTAAGAAGACTGTGGATGGCCGCTATGTGAAGTACGGCAAGATATACCGTAATGCAGAGTTCAAGGGTGGTACCTTCAATATCAACGACGAGGAGCTCCAGAAGCTGCTTGCCCTGAATATCGGTGCCGAGATTGACCTGCGTAACGAGGATGGCAACAAGCCCTGGCTGCCCAACGCAGTGCGTGGCGACAACTTCTACTGGGCACAGGGCAAGAACTACATTGCCAACGGTCCTGGCAAGATGTATGATGCAGTGGCTATTCCTCATCTGAAGGCTGAGTTCGAGACCGTTGTCAACAACCTTCGCAAGGGTGTTGCCGTCGACTTCCACTGCCGCATCGGTGCCGACCGTACCGGCTTCCTCGCCTTCCTGCTCGAGGGTCTGCTTGGCGTGAGCGAGTCGGACATCCTGCGTGACTACGAGACCACTTCATTCTCTGAGGCAGGTCTGCGTACCAAGGCCGATGGCGATGGTGATGCCGCAGCCAGCTCGTACGAGAAAGTCATTCCCGCTGAGTTCCGCAGCAAGATTCCCGAGGGAGGTACGCTGCGCGATGTCTTCGAGGCATACTTCATCAACACGCTGGGCGTGGACAAGGCCCTCATCGACGAGTATCGTGACATGATGCTTGCCGACAGCCCCATCGCCGATGTTAAGGGCGAGCAGTTGGCAAAGACTGTCGACGCCTTGAAGCAGGCAGTCGAGAACTCAAAGCTGTATGTCTTTGGCGACGATTTCGGACAGTACAAGGCAAACGATCAGGCTCTGGTTGATGGCTATCTGAAGGCTGTTGGCGACGCCGAGTCGTTCCTTGCCGAGACCGATGGCATGACCGCTGACGCAGTGAAGGCCGAGATCAAGACCCTCACAGCGGCTTGCGAGGCCATGAAGCCTGCCATCTCGCTCAATATGCCTCAGGCCGGTGATCAGTTCTACTTCCAGAGCAAGTCTTACGGCAAGTTTGTACGTGCCTACATGACGACAGGCTGGGCAATGTCTACCAAGTCAGGCATGTGTATCTTCAACTTCGATGGTACCAACATTGTCAACAACTCAAACGGCTTGACCTTCGGCTATAACGAAAAGACCGGTCAGGCCAGTGCTGTGAAGCTCGACGCTGTTGAGACTCCTGCCGTACTTGTTGCCTCTGACGTCACTCCCGGCTGCTACGTTGTCAAGATTGGCGACAACTTCATGAAGACCACTAGCACCAGCAGCAAGCTGGAGGCAGTTGCTACTGCCGATGTTGACTGCGATCTGATTCTTGTCAGATATGTAGATCCCAATACGGGTGTACAGGATATTCAGATGTCGGGCAACGCCTCGGTACGCTACAACCTTTCTGGCCAGAAGGTTACTGAAGGCTACAAGGGTATTGTGATTCGCAACGGAAAGAAGACGGTTGTGAAATAAGCGCGAACGCTAAATAACAAGGAAAAGGAGCCGCATTTACGGCTCCTTTTTCTTCGTATATGTACGCACTGTATGGTAAGTGATGACTAAAAATGCAAAAATATGGCACAAAAGGCGATGAGTATGAAAAAAAAAGCGTATTTTTGCGGAGTGATTGGATAATGTGTCGTAGTATGGCTACGATCTAAATTGAAATTATATGAAGTTATCATTACTCGGCATAAGCAAAACTATGTTGAAACGTTGGGCGTTGCCTGTATGTGTTTTAATGATGTATGCAGGTTCGGCCCGTGCCCAGCTTGTCATCAACGAGATAATGCAGTCTAACGTTGACTGCTTGATGGAGGCCAACCAATATCCCGACTCTTGGGTGGAACTGTACAATGCAGGCAAAAGCACCGAGAAGCTATCGGAGTATAAGTTGGGCGAGACCGATCAGGCCTCTTCTGCCTCTATACTCTACACCGCTGGCGGCGGTGGCTGGTGGTGGGGTTGGGGTGATTCTGACAAGGAAATCAAGCCCGGAGAATTCGTGCTTATCTATTGTGACAAAAGCAGCGGAAATCAGCACACCAGTTTCAATCTGGAGACGGACAAGGGATGTAAGCTCTTTCTGTTCAAGAGCAACAATCTTGTGGACCAGTTGCCCGATAGCCTGAAGAAAATGCCTGCCCCCAACATAGCCTTTGGCCGCAAGACCGATGGCGATGCAGTATGGGGCTATCAGGTCAAGGCTACGCCTGGAGCTGCCAATAGTGGTAGGATTGCAGAAAGAGAGCATATACTGGCAGACCCTGTCTTCAGCGTTGCTGGCAAGGTGTTTCGTGAAGGCGATAAGGTGTCGCTTACTATAAGCCGTCCCGAAGGTGCGCCTTCAACAGCCCGAATATACTACACCACCGATGGCAGCGAGCCGACATCGTCCAGCAAGTCGTCGGTGGGGGCTATCGTGCTGAGTATCACGAAGAGCACGGTGGTGCGTGCCAAACTGGTGTTGGACGGTTGGCTTTCGCCCCGCAGTGTCACCCAGTCTTATATCTGCCTGGACCGAGATGTGAAATTACCCGTCATCTCGCTTTCTACCGACAAGAAGCATTTCTACGATACGTCAACCGGCATCCTGGCATCGGGCAATGTGACGGACAAAAACAAGGAGTGGAGACGTCCGGTTAATGTGGAGGTCTTCGACGATGAGGTAAGTCTTGACTCCAGCGTCATCAATCAAATCTGCGAGACCCGCGTCTCGGGCAACTGGACTCGTCGCTTCCCCCTTCGCACCCTTGCCGTCTATGCCAAGAAGCGTTTCGGCAAGAAGCACTTGAAATATGAGTTCTTCCCCGAACTTCGTCCAGGTGTCGAAAAGTTCAAGTCACTCTTGTTCCGCAATTCTGGCAACGATTTCCCCTATCTCTATTCGCGCGACGCCATTCTGCAAGCCCAGATGGCCAAGCACTGTGATGTGGATTGGCAGGCAGGACGTCCCGCCATCATCTTCATCAACGGTGAGTATAAGGGTATGGTCAACATTCGTGAACGCAGCAACGATGATGGCATCTATACCAACTACGACGGGTTGGAGGACATCGACATGGTGGAGAACTGGGGCGAGCTGAAAGCCGGAAGTCAGCAGCATTGGAATGACTTCAACAGCTTCAAGAACTCTACCCACACCTATGACCAGTGGAGCAAGCAGCTCGACGTGGAGGAGTTCCTGAACGTGATGATTGCCAACATCGTGCATTGCAACCTCGATTTCCCCGGTAATAATATCTGCTTCTGGCGCCCCACTGCCGATGGCGGTCGTTGGCGTGTACAGATGAAGGATGTGGACTACTGTCTGGGTATCTATGACCGTCCCACTAACACCAACACTTCTGACATTATGTATGGCGATGTGTATAAGATCAATGTGGATTTCGACTACATCAAGTGGCTCTATACCCCCAATATGGACAGCCATTACACCTGGGGCAACGGCAGTGGCAGTACGGCATTGTTCCGCAACTTGGTGAGCAATGCGCAGATCAAGAAAGACTTTATCGATCGTTTGGCCATCTACATGGGCGATTTCCTCAGCTATAATCAGATGTGGGAAGACACCTGGAAGGACTGGTCGGAGTCGATCGAAGACGAGATAGTCAACCATCGTAAACTCTACGGTCTCTCGGCCGACGGCTATCAGACCGAGCTCGAAAAGGCCAAGACATGGTTGCAGAAACGCATCCCCTATGTCTACAAGCACGAGCAGAGTTACTACAAATTGGGCACTGTCACTCCTCTCACAATCAATATGGGTGACGGCGACGCCTCGACAACGATGGGCGAGGAGGGAGACACGCTGGCTGTAGATACAGTGAGCGATCGCAATCCCATCAATCTCATGTTCAATGGTATAAGACTTAGCCGCAATACCTTTGACGGACGTTTCTTCGTGAGTCGTGCTATCACCTTGGAGGCCGACAACATTGATGGATGGGTGGTGGAAGAGCGCTACAGCAACAAGGATCCGATGGTGCAGACTGTTATGGGTGACGTGCTGGAGTACAAGATTCCTGCAGGTTGTCTGGGCGTGAACATTTCAACCATTACAAAGGTCGATGACGGAGATGACTCTGGCACAATGGATGATATTGCACATATTGATTTTACTGACGAGAATGCACAGCAGATTTTCGATATGCAGGGACGTCGTATCACCAAGCTTCAGCCTGGTGTGAATATCATCAAGACGCGTAATGGCACTAAGAAAGTGCTGGTGAAATAAACAAAGGTGAAATATTAGCAGCAAAAAGAAAAAAGCTACAATCGATTGATTGTAGCCTTTTTTTGTTGCGGAGGCACGACTCGAACGTGCGACCTCCAGGTTATGAGCCTGGCGAGCTGCCAACTGCTCCACTCCGCGATGTTGATTTGTTCAAACGTTCACGTTGTTTCCCGTTTGCGAGTGCAAAGGTACGCACTTTTTGTGGAATAGCCAAATGTTTTGTGAAAAATATGTTGAAAAACATGTAAAAAATATAAAATCGGCACATTGGGGTATGATTTGTGCAACTTTTCTTCGGTATTTTTTGCACATTTCGGCCTTTTTGTGTAATTTTGCAATCGTTATGGCATTATCAAGGACAAGACAAAAGTTGGTAGACGTGGCTCGTCAGCTGTTTGCCAAGAAAGGACTGGACGATACAACGATGAATGACATCGCTGTGGCGTCGGAGAAGGGGCGTCGTACTCTCTATACCTATTTTAAAAATAAGGAGGAGATTTACTATGCTGTGATCGAGGCCGAGATGGAACGTCTGACAGAGACCATTAAAGAGGTGGCATCGCATGACCTTCGCCCTGTAGAGAAGATTGTGGAGATTATTTACACACACCTACGTTTGATCAAGGAGGCCGTTCTGCGTAACGGAAATCTTCGTGCAGAGTTTTTCCGCAACATCTGGCTTGTGGAGAAGGTGCGTCGCAACTTCGACCAGACCGAGGTGTCGCTCCTCACCGCCACACTCAACGAAGGCGTGGACATGGGACTGCTGAAGGTTGACAACATACCTTTGGCCGTCGACATCATACACTATTGCACTAAGGGACTCGAGGTTCCGTACATTCATGGCCGACTAGGCGAGGGTATGGGCGAGGAGGTCAGCAAACCCATGGTGCAGAAAATTGTGATGAGGGCGTTGGGGAGATGAGTGTAGAGTAGTTTAGAGTTTAGAGTTTAGAGTAGTTGATGAGTTTAGAGTTCAGAGTAGTTTAGGAGTTGTAAGTTTAGCGTTTAGTCGTTTAGTCGTTTAACCGTTTAACCGTTTAACCGTTTAACCTCACAACCTCACAACCTCTCAACCTCACAACCTCATAACCTCACAACCTCACAACCTCACAACCTCATAACCTCATAACCTCATAACCTCAAAAAATAATTATGAAGCGAGTACTAAC
>JAGHUS010000066.1 GCA_018064685.1 Bacteroidales bacterium
TACACGAATGCATAATGGTTTTATTTTCAACATTAATTCCCATTAATTAGACATTAATTAACCATTAATTTTTTCTTAAAGCATATACAAAGACAAATATATTTAATGAAAAATTAATGTTAAATTTGTGGAAATTAATGTTTTAGAAAATAACCGTTAAGATGGGAAACTTAAGTATTCTAACTTTACACAAGCACGATGTTTCTGCATCTCTGTGCGTACATTTCAAAATCTCCCTTGCACCTTTTATGTGGTACACGCAGCATGTACCGCAAGGTACACCGTGCATGTACCTCAGGGTACACCGTGCATGTACCGCAGGGTACACCGTGCGTGTACCGTACAGAAAGTGTCGGGGAAATGAAAAAATGCCGCCAGGCGAGTCGGGCAATTGTGCTGCACGATGTTAGCCAGCATTATTCATAGAGTAATTGTCAATTAATCTAAGATTATGAATAATCCAGGTTAGTGGAAGACTAGTGGAAGTGAAAAGGGGGGCTTCCACTAACAGAACATACAGTGTTACAGTGTGATAGACCATATTAGTGGAAGAGTGCAGGTGAAAATTCAATTCAACCTGTACACATGGAGCCAAAATGGGGGATTATTTTTGTTTCAATACTATCGTTTATGCCAACTGCTATATCATTGCCTAACCTAAAACCTAAAACCTATAACCTAAAACCTACAACCTACAACCTACAACCTAAAACCTAAAACCTATAACCTATAACCCATAACCCATAACCTAAAACCTATAACCTAAAACCTAAAACCTACAACCTACAACCTATAACCTATAACCTATAACCTACAACCTATAACCTACAACCTATAACCTTATCATATATTTCGCGCGCGCGACGGCTCGTCAATTGCATCTTTTGAGTGTCCTTTTGCGTTAAATCGTGTTAATTACTCTAGGAAAAGCACTTTTTTTGTTGTTAAAATGAAAATTGTTGGGTGTAAGTGTCTTGTTTTTCAGAAAAATGTCGTACCTTTGCACCCCGAATAGGCAGATTATGCCCTGTTCTCACTAAATTAGATACAATATAATACAATATAATAATTAAAAATTAAACAAAATGCCTACAATTCAACAATTGGTAAGAAAAGGCCGTACCGTGTTGGTAGACAAGAGCAAGAGCCCCGCTCTCGACAGCTGTCCTCAGCGTCGCGGTGTTTGCGTTCGTGTGTACACCACAACACCTAAGAAGCCTAATTCGGCTATGCGTAAGGTAGCCCGTGTTCGTCTGACTAACTCTAAGGAGGTCAACAGTTACATCCCCGGTGAGGGTCACAACCTTCAGGAGCACAGCATCGTGCTGGTTCGTGGTGGTCGTGTAAAGGACCTTCCTGGTGTACGTTATCACATCGTTCGTGGTACATTGGATACCGCTGGTGTGGCTAACCGTACTCAGCGTCGTTCTAAGTATGGTGCAAAGCGCCCCAAGGCTAAGAAGTAATCTTAATTAATAACATTGTTTTCGGATTGTAAACTAAGGTTGAGTAAGCACCATGCGAGGTGCTGAAGAACGCAAGAATGCAGCCCAAAACACAAAACAAACAAAACAATGCGTAAGGCAAAACCAAAAAAGCGTGTTATCCTTCCCGATCCCGTGTTCGGCGATGTGAAGGTGTCAAAGTTCGTTAACCATCTGATGTATGATGGTAAGAAGAGCATCAGCTACGAGATCTTCTACAACTCTCTGGAGATTGTAAAGAACAAGATGCAGAATGAAGAGAAGGCTCCCCTCGAGATTTGGAAGGAGGCTCTCGACAAGATTACTCCTCAGGTTGAGGTTAAGAGCCGCCGTATCGGTGGTGCTACCTTCCAGGTTCCTACTGAGATCCGTCCCGACCGTAAGGAGTCAGTTTCAATGAAGAATATGATCCTCTTTGCTCGCAAGCGTGGTGGTAAGACTATGGCCGACAAGTTGGCTGCCGAGATCATGGACGCTTACAACGAGCAGGGTGGTGCTTACAAGCGTAAGGAGGATATGCACCGTATGGCTGAGGCTAACCGTGCATTCGCACACTTCCGCTTCTAATCCATTTTCCTTTTTATCTATTAATTCTTATTCCTTATTTCTTAATTCTTAATTTGGATTATGGCAAAGCAAGATTTACATTTGACTCGTAACTTCGGTATCATGGCACACATCGATGCCGGTAAGACGACAACTTCAGAGCGTATCCTTTTCTACACCGGTAAGACTCATAAGATCGGTGAGGTACACGAGGGTGCTGCTACCATGGACTGGATGGAGCAGGAGCAGGAGCGTGGTATTACCATTACCTCTGCTGCTACTACAGCTTACTGGAACTACAATGGTAACAAGTATAAGTTCAACCTGATTGACACTCCGGGACACGTTGACTTCACCGCTGAGGTAGAGCGTTCACTGCGTGTGTTGGACGGTGCCGTGGCTACCTACTGTGCAGTAGGTGGTGTTGAGCCCCAGTCAGAGACTGTATGGCGTCAGGCTGATAAGTACAACGTACCCCGTATGGGTTATGTAAACAAGATGGACCGTTCTGGTGCTGACTTCTTCGAGGTTGTTCGCCAGATGAAGGACGTTCTGGGTGCTAACCCCGCTGTTATCGCAGTGCCCATCGGTGCTGAGGAGAACTTCAAGGGTATCGTTGACCTCATCAAGATGAAGGCTATCCTGTGGCACGACGAGACCATGGGTGCTGAGTATGATGTTGAGGATATTCCTGCTGACCTCGTTGACGAGTGCAACGAGTGGCGTACAAAGCTCGTAGAGCAGGCTGCCGAGCAGGACGAGGCTTTGATGGAGAAGTTCTTCGAGGATCCCGATTCAATCACCACCGAGGAGATGATTGCTGCTATCCGTAAGGGTACTCTTTCATTGGACCTCGTGCCCATGACTTGTGGTTCTTCATTCAAGAACAAGGGTGTACAGACTCTGCTCGACTATGTTTGTATGTTCCTTCCCTCACCTCTGGATACTCCCGCCATCGAGGGTGTTAACCCCGAGACAGGTGAGACCGAGAGCCGTGAGCCCAGCGAGGAGGATCACACCTCTGCTCTTGCATTTAAGATTGCTACCGACCCCTATGTGGGTCGTCTGACCTTCTTCCGTGTATACTCTGGTAAGGTTGAGGCCGGTTCTTATATCTACAATGTTCGTTCTGGTAAGAAGGAGCGTGTAAGCCGTCTGTTCCAGATGCACTCAAACCACCAGAACCCTGTTGAGGTTATTGGTGCTGGTGACATCGGTGCCGGCGTTGGTTTCAAGGATATCCACACTGGTGATACCCTGGCCGAGGAAGGTTTCCCCATCACTCTCGAGTCAATGGACTTCCCCGATCCCGTTATCGGTATCGCTGTAGAGCCCAAGACTCAGAAGGACCTCGACAAGCTGTCTAACGGTCTTGCTAAGTTGGCTGAGGAGGATCCCACCTTCACCGTTCGTACCGACGAGCAGAGCGGTCAGACCGTCATCAGCGGTATGGGTGAGCTCCACTTGGATATCATCATCGACCGTCTGAAGCGTGAGTTCAAGGTTGAGTGTAACCAGGGTAAGCCTCAGGTTAACTACAAGGAGGCTATCACCGCTACCGTTAACCACCGCGAGGTTTACAAGAAGCAGTCGGGTGGTCGTGGTAAGTTCGCTGATATCATTGTTAACGTAGGTCCTCGCGACGACGACTACAATGAGACTCCTCTGCAGTTCATCAACAGCGTTACCGGTGGTAACATTCCCAAGGAGTTCATCCCCTCTGTTCAGAAGGGCTTCGAGGCTGCCATGAAGAATGGTGTGCTCGGTGGTTTCCCCATGGATAGCTTGAAGGTTGAGCTTTGTGATGGTTCATTCCACCCCGTTGACTCTGACCAGTTGTCATTCGAAATCGCTGCTCAGATGGCATACAAGGCTTGCTGCGCTAAGGCTAAGCCCGTTCTGATGGAGCCCATCATGAAGCTCGAGGTTGTTACTCCCGAGGAGAACATGGGTGACGTTATCGGTGACTTGAACAAGCGTCGTGGTCAGGTTGAGGGTATGGATACCACTCGTACCGGTGCCCGTCTGGTTAAGGCTATGGTTCCCCTGGCTGAGATGTTCGGTTATGTAACTGCATTGCGTACCATCACCTCTGGTCGTGCTACCTCTTCTATGACCTACGATCACCATGCTCCTGTTAGCACTGGTGTGGCTAAGTCAGTACTCGAGGAGCTGAAGGGCCGCGTTGACCTTCTGTAATAAAAAAGAATGGGAAGGGGTCGTCTTTGAGCGAATGACTCTTCAGAGACGAATCCCCACCTTATTAAATAATTAATAAATAAACAAAAAAGACATGAGTCAGAAAATTCGTATCAAGCTGAAGAGCTACGATCACAACCTCGTAGACAAGTCAGCAGCAAAGATCGTTTCTACCGTGAAGGCTACTGGTGCCGTTGTGAGCGGTCCTATCCCCCTTCCTACACACAAGCGTATCTTCACCGTTAACCGTTCAACCTTCGTTAACAAGAAGAGCCGTGAGCAGTTTGAGTTGAGCTCTTACAAGCGTCTTATCGACATCTACAGCAGCACTGCTAAGACTGTTGATGCTCTGATGAAGCTTGAGTTGCCCAGCGGTGTTGAGGTAGAGATCAAGGTGTAATACCTCGTTTGCCACTAAGGCTTCGATATAAGTCCTGCACGTTTCGCGTGTGGGACTTTTTTTCTCTCATGTTCTTTTAGTCTGTTCTGTGACCATCTTTCTTGTATAAAAAGTGTTAAAACTTGCATTTCTGAGACCTTTTTGAAGATTTTTTGCCCTTTTTCGAAAGAAATGTGGTGTAAAGTGTTGGTGGTTAACGTAAAATGTCGTACCTTTGCACCGCAAAAAGCGGAATTGCGCTGGCTTTGGCTATCAATGATGCTCAAAAAAAGAACGCCTAAGGTGGCGGTTCTCTTTTTGTGTGTGTATAAGTGGCATGCTCAAACAGAGGACAAAACAGAGAGAAAAATAAAAATTTAGTTATATAATATTTAATTAATTCAACTGAAATGCCAGGATTATTAGGAAAAAAAATCGGAATGACATCCGTTTTCAGTGCCGACGGTAAGAATGTACCGTGCACTGTTATTGAAGTTGGTCCTTGCGTGGTTACTCAGATCAAGACTGTCGAGAAGGATGGCTATGCAGCTGTTCAGCTTGGCTACCAGGAGGCAAAGGAGAAGAATACTTCTGCTCCTCTCATGGGTCACTTTAAGAAGGCTGGTACCACTCCCAAGCGCCACTTGGCTGAGTTCACTGATTTCGAGGGTGAGTTGAACCTCGGTGATGCCATTACTGTTGACTTGTTTGCTGATTGCAACTTCGTCGACGTGATTGGTACTTCAAAGGGTAAGGGATTCCAGGGCGTTGTGAAGCGTCATGGTTTCGGCGGTGTAGGTCAGGCTACTCACGGTCAGGATGACCGTCTGCGTAAGCCCGGTTCTATCGGTGCATGTTCTTATCCCGCAAAGGTATTCAAAGGTATGCGCATGGGTGGTCAGATGGGTAACGCACGTGTTACTACTCACAACTTGCAAGTGTTAAAGGTAATTCCCGAGCACAACCTGCTCCTTATCAAGGGTAGTGTGCCAGGATACAATGGTTCAATCGTAAGCATTATTAAGTGATGGAAGTTAGTGTATTGAATATAAAGGGTGCAGAGACCGGTCGCAAGGTGGCTCTGAACGATGCTATCTATGCCATCGAGCCCAACGATCACGCCATCTATCTGGACGTGAAGCTTATCCTCGCCAACCAGCGTCAGGGTACTGCTAAGGCAAAGGAGAGAAGTGAGATGAGCGGTTCAACACGCAAGCTTGGTCGCCAGAAAGGTGGTGGCGGTGCTCGTCGTGGTGATATCAACTCACCTGTATTGGTAGGCGGTGCTCGTGTATTCGGCCCCCAGCCCCGTGATTATGGTTTCAAGCTGAACAAGAAGGTACGTCAGTTGGCTCGTAAGAGCGCTCTTACCTACAAGGCTCAGGAGAATGCAATTGTTGTTGTTGAGGACTTCACTTTCGAGGCTCCCAAGACAAAATCATTCATCGAAATCTTAAATAATCTTAATTTGTCAGGCAAGAAGGCTTTGTTCGTATTGCCAGGTGCAGATAAAGTTGTATATTTGTCAGCTCGTAATATTGAGCGCGTTAGCATGATTCCTGCTTCGGCACTGAATACCTACAAGGTACTGAACGCTGATGTAGTTGTTGTTGCTGAGAGTGCTCTCGATGTAATCGACGGCAACTTGACGAAATAAATAGGAGTTTAGAACTATGGCATATATCATTAAACCCCTGGTCACTGAGAAGATGACCGGCATCACAGAGAAGCAGAACAAGTTCGGCTTCATTGTTCGTCCCGATGCCAACAAGATTGAGATCAAGAAAGAGGTTGAAGCTCTTTACAATGTTTCGGTAGTAGCAGTCAACACCTGCAACTATGCTGGCAAGCGTAAGAGCCGCTACACCCGTGCTGGTCTCATTCGTGGACAGAAGAATGCCTTCAAGAAGGCAATTGTAACCCTGAAGGAGGGTGAAACTATTGATTTCTATAGCAACATTTAATAAATAAGATGGCAGTACGTAAATTTAAGCCCACAACACCGGGCCAGAGACACAAAATTATAGGTACTTTCGAGGAGATTACTGCATCAGTACCTGAGAAGTCTCTCGTTTATGGTAAGCGTTCTACTGGCGGTCGCAACAACGATGGTAAGATGACCATGCGTTACATCGGCGGCGGTCACCGTAGAAAGTATCGCTTCATTGATTTCAAGCGAGAGAAGGATGGTGTTCCAGCTGTAGTGAAGACTATCGAGTACGATCCTAACCGTTCGGCTCGTATCGCTCTTTTGTTCTACGCTGATGGTGAAAAACGTTATATTATCGCTCCCAACGGTCTGCAGGTTGGTGCTACACTGATGAGCGGTGCAGAGGCTGCACCCGAAATCGGTAACTCACTTCCTCTTGCTAACATCCCCGTTGGTACCGTTATCCACAACATCGAGCTTCGTCCCGGTCAGGGCGCTCTGCTCGTTCGTTCGGCTGGTAACTTCGCACAGCTGACTTCTCGCGAGGGTCGTTACTGTGTTATCAAGTTGCCCTCTGGAGAGACACGTCAGATCCTCTCTGCTTGTAAGGCTACTGTTGGTAGTGTAGGTAACAGCGATCACGCTTTGGAGAGTTCAGGTAAGGCTGGACGTTCACGCTGGTTGGGTCGTCGTCCTCACAACCGTGGTGTCGTTATGAATCCCCACGATCATCCCATGGGTGGTGGTGAAGGCCGTCAGTCAGGTGGTCATCCCCGTTCACGTAAGGGCTTGTATGCTAAGGGTCTCAAGACACGTGCACCTAAGAAGCAGTCTAACAAGTACATTATCGAAAGAGCTAATAAGAAGTAATCCACGAATAATCAGAGGAAACTATGAGTCGTTCATTAAAGAAAGGTCCATACATCGAGGTTAATCTCGAGAAGAAAATTCTCGCCATGAATGAGAGTGGCAAGAAGACTGTTGTCAAGACTTGGGCCCGCGCCAGTATGATTTCACCCGATTTCGTGGGTCATACCGTGGCTGTACACAACGGTAATAAATTCATTCCTGTCTATGTTACTGAGAACATGGTAGGTCACAAGCTGGGTGAGTTCGCTCCTACCCGTCGTTTCGGTGGCCACGCTGGTAACAAGAAATAATGACAGGTCATTGTCGAAAAATTAGAGTAATAATATAATGGGAAAAAGAAAGAAATTAGCTGCCGACGCAAGAAAGGCAGCCCTGAAGACCCAGTATTTTGCAAAACTGAAGGGTTGTCCCTCTTCTCCCCGCAAGATGAGATATGTGGTTGATTTGATTCGCGGCATGGAGGTGAATAGAGCATTGGCAACCTTGAAGTTCGCATCAAAGGCTGCTGCCGCTGATGTTGAGAAATTGCTGCGCTCTGCTATTGCCAACTGGGAACAGAAGAATGAGCGCAAGGCTGAAGATGGCGAGCTTTTCGTTACACGCGTGTTTGTTGACGAGGGCGTTACACTGAAGCGTATGAGACCTGCTCCTCAGGGCCGTGGTTACCGTATCCGCAAGCGTAGTAATCATGTTACCTTGTTTGTTGACACTAAGAAAGATTAATTAAGAAGAAACTATGGGACAGAAAGTTAATCCTATAAGCAACCGTTTGGGTATCGTACGCGGTTGGGATTCGAATTGGTTCGGTGGCAACAACTTCGGTGACACGCTGCTCGAGGACAACAAGATCCGTAAGTATCTGAATACCCGTCTGGGCGATGCCAGCCTTTCACGCATCGTCATCGAGCGTACTTTGAAGCTCGTTACCATTACTGTTTGCACCGCTCGTCCAGGTCTTATCATCGGTAAGGCTGGCCAGAAGGTTGACGAACTGAAGGAGGAGCTCAAGAAGCTCACTGACAAGGATGTTCAGATCAATATCTACGAGGTTAAGAAGCCTGAGCTCGACGCTATCATCGTAGCTAACAATATCGCTCGTCAGGTAGAGGGTAAGATTGCTTACCGTCGTGCTATCAAGATGGCTATTGCTAACACCATGCGTGCTGGTGCAGAGGGTATCAAGGTACTTATTTGCGGTCGTTTGAATGGTGCTGAAATGGCTCGTCGCGAGATGTTCAAGGAGGGTCGTACTCCTCTGCACACTTTCCGTGCTGACATCGATTTCTGCCAGAGCGAGGCTCTTACTAAGGTAGGTATCCTTGGTATCAAGGTTTGGATCTGCCGTGGCGAGAAGTATGGAAAGGTTGACCTTGCTCCTAACTTCACTCAGCAGAAGGAAAGCGGCCGTGGTGGCTTCAACAATGGTGGCAATGACCGTCGTGGTCCTCGCCGCAAGAAGAACAACAATCGTTAAAACATTTTTGAATCATGTTACAACCTAAAAGAACAAAATACAGAAGGCCGCAGAAAAATGCCCGCAAGGGCAATGCTCAGCGTGGCAACCAGCTTGCTTTCGGTTCGTTCGGTATCAAGTCACTGGATACACACTGGATCACCGCTCGCCAGATTGAGGCTGCCCGTGTGGCCATGACACGTTATATGCAGCGTGAGGGTCAGAGCTGGATCCGCATCTTCCCCGATAAGCCAATCACCAAGAAGCCTGCCGACGTACGTATGGGTAAGGGTAAGGGTGACCCCGTAGGATATGTGTTCCCCATTACCCCTGGTCGCATTATTTTCGAGATCGAAGGTGTAAGCTATGAGATCGCTAAGGAGGCGCTCCGTTTGGCTGCTCAGAAGCTCCCCGTCACCACTAAGTTCATTGTTAGAAGAGATTACGATAAAAACGCATAATTATGAAAGTTGCAGAAATTAAGGAGTTGACTGATGCCGACCTGAAGGAGAAGATCCAGACTGAAAAGGCACAGTACCATCAGATGAAGCTCAATCACGCTGTATCACCCCTTGAGAACAATTCTCAGATTAAGGCTGCGCGTCGTAATATTGCCCGCTTGGAAACCATTCTCCGCGAGCGTGAGCTTAACAAATAAATTGGTCTGACAAAATGGAAGAAAGAAATTTAAGAAAGACAAGAACGGGTGTTGTAGTTAGCGACAAGATGGACGAGACCATCGTTGTAGCTGCTCAGTTCAAGGAGAAGCACCCTATTTACGGTAAGTTCGTCAGCAAGACGAAGAAGTACCATGCTCACGACGAGAAGAACGATTGCCACAAGGGTGACACTGTTCTCATTATGGAGACTCGTCCTTTGAGCAAGACTAAGAGATGGAGAGTAGTAGAAATCGTAGAAAGAGCTAAGTAATTATGATACAGACAGAATCAAGACTGGTAATCGCAGACAACAGTGGTGCTCGTGAGGCCCTTTGTATCCGCGTGCTGGGTGGTACTCGCCGTCGTTACGCATCTGTAGGTGACGTTATCGTTGTGGCTATCAAGAGCGCTATCCCTACAAGTGATGTTAAGGCCGGTTCAGTATCTAAGGCACTGATCGTACGTACGAAGAAGGAGGTACGCCGCGCTGACGGTTCGTACATCCGCTTTGATGATAACGCTTGTGTGTTGCTTAACAATGCAGGTGAGTTGCGTGGAAGTCGTATTTTCGGTCCTGTTGCTCGCGAGCTCAGAGCTGTCAATATGAAGGTCGTTTCATTGGCACCTGAGGTTCTTTAATCTATAAAAAAGATCAAAAGACATGAGTAAGTTACACATTAAGAAAGGCGATACAGTTTACGTAAATGCTGGCGACAACAAGGGCCAGACTGGTAAAGTGTTGAAAGTGTTCGTAAAAGAGCAGCGCGCACTCGTTGAGGGTGTCAATATGGTTAGCAAGAGCCAGAAGCCCAGTGCTCAGAACCCTCAGGGTGGCATTGTAAAGATGGAGGCTCCTATTCAGATCTCTAACCTGAATGTTGTTGACCCTAAGACTGGCAAGGCTACTCGTATCGGTAGAAAGTTAAATGCTGACGGCAAACTGGTCCGTTATGCTAAAAAATCTGGAGAGGAGATTAAGTAATGGCAAATACAGCAAGCCTTAAGAAGGAATATGCAGAGCGCATCGCGCCTGCCCTGAAGAAGCAGTTCAACTATACCTCTACAATGCAGATCCCCGTGTTGAAGAAGATCGTCATCAACCAGGGTCTGGGTATGGCTACTGCCGACAAGAAGATTATTGAAGTAGCCATCAACGAGATTACTGCTATCACCGGTCAGAAGGCCGTTGCTACAGTATCTAAGAAGGACGTTGCTAACTTCAAGTTGCGTAAGAAGATGCCCATCGGTGTAATGGTGACATTGCGTCGTGAGCGTATGTATGAGTTCCTTGAGAAGCTCGTGCGCGTGGCTCTGCCCCGTATCCGTGACTTCAAGGGTATTGAGAGCAAGTTTGATGGTCGTGGTAACTACACACTGGGTATCCAGGAGCAGATTATCTTCCCCGAGATCAACATCGATACTATCGATCGTATTCTCGGTATGAACATCACCTTCGTTACAACTGCCAAGACTGACGAAGAGGGTTTCGCATTGCTCAAGGAGTTCGGTCTTCCCTTTAAGAACGCTAATAAATAATAATTGATATGGCAAAAGAATCAATGAAGGCCCGTGAGGTCAAGAGAGCTAAGCTTGTAGCTAAGTATGCTGAGAAGCGTGCTGCATTGAAGAAGATTGTCAATGATCCTAACAGTGATCCTGTTGATGCCTTTGAGGCAGCACAGAAATTGCAGGCTATCCCCCGCAATGCCAATCCTATTCGTATGCACAACCGTTGCAAGATTACTGGACGTCCCAAGGGTTACATGCGCCTGTTCGGTCTCAGCCGTATTCAGTTCCGTGAGATGGCTTCAAACGGTCTGATTCCCGGTGTAAAGAAGGCCAGCTGGTAATGCACAGCTATTAGAAGACGAAAAGAATTGAGTGTTTAATATTGTCGGGAGCGTCCCGATTAATTAAATTTTTTATCAAATGACAGATCCTATAGCAGATTTTCTGACGCGTTTGAGAAATGCCATTCAGGCAAAGCACAGAGTCGTTGAGGCTCCCGCGTCAAATTTGAAGAAGGAAATTACTAAAATCCTCTTCGAGAAGGGCTATATCCTGAACTACAAGTTCGTGGAAGACGGTCCTCAGGGAACAATCAAGATCGCGTTGAAGTACGATGTGAAGAACAAGACCAACGCTATCAAGAAGTTGATTAGAATATCCTCACCCGGTATGCGTAAGTACACCGGTTACAAGGATATGCCGAGAGTTATTAACGGATTGGGTATTGCTATTTTATCCACATCTAAGGGTGTAATGACGAACAAGGAGGCTGCTGATCTCAAGATCGGTGGTGAGGTTCTTTGTTATGTATATTAATAGGAGGAACGTAGAATGTCTAGAATTGGAAAACTTCCCATTACTATTCCCGCTGGTGTAACCGTTACCGTTAGCGACGACAACGTAGTTACTGTTAAGGGTAAGGAAGGCGAACTGACACAGGCTGTTCACCCCTCCATCAAGATAAATCTCTCTGAGGGTGAAATGACCTTCGAGATGGATGAGACTAACGACACCGTTGATGCAAAGCAGCGTCATGCATTCCATGGTCTTTACCGTTCACTTATCAACAACATGGTTGTCGGTGTGAGCCAGGGCTATGAGAAGCAGATGGAGCTTGTCGGTGTTGGTTACCGTGTAAGCAACCAGGGCAACATCGTTGAGTTTGCTTTGGGTTACACTCACCCCATCATCATTCAGCTTCCTTCAGAGATTAAGGTTGAGACAAAGTCTGAGCGTAATCAGAATCCTCTGATTATCCTGAAGTCTTGCGATAAGCAGTTGCTCGGCCAGGTATGTGCTAAGATTCGTACTTTCCGCAAGCCTGAACCTTACAAGGGTAAGGGTGTTCTGTTCGTAGGCGAGCAGATCCGTAGAAAGTCTGGTAAGTCTGCTGGTGCTAAGTAACATTAAAACTTGAAGATCATGACAACAAAATTAGAAAGACGAATCAAGATTAAGTACAGAGTGCGTAATAAGATCTCTGGCACTGCAGAGCGCCCTCGCATGACTGTCTTCAGAAGCAATAAGCAGATTTATGTACAGATTATCAACGACCTGACCGGTTCTACTTTGTGCAGTGCATCTTCTCTTGGCATGGAAGCTATGCCTAAGAAGGAGCAGGCTCAGAAGGTTGGTGAGTTGGCAGCTAAGAAGGCTCTCGAGGCTGGTATCACTACCGTCGTTTTCGACCGTAATGGTTATCTGTATCACGGAAGAGTAAAAGAGGTTGCTGATGCAGCCCGTAACGGTGGACTTAAATTCTAAAATTGATTATGGCAAATATTGTAAAGGTAAATAGCGATACCGAACTGAAGGATAGATTGGTGGCTATCAACCGTGTTACAAAGGTAACAAAGGGTGGTAGAACCTTCACTTTCTCTGCCATTGTCGTTGTTGGTAACGAGAACGGCATCATTGGTTGGGGTTTAGGTAAGGCTGGTGAAGTAACCGCTGCCATCGCAAAGGGTGTTGAGGCTGCTAAGAAGAACTTGGTTAAGGTTCCCGTTGTTAAGGGTACCGTACCCCATGAGGCTACTGCACACTTCGGTGGTGCTGAGGTTCTGATCATGCCTGCATCTGCTGGTACCGGTGTTGTTGCCGGTGGTGCTATGCGTGCTGTTCTGGACAGCGTGGGCATCAAGGACGTGTTGGCTAAGTCTAAGGGTTCTTCTAACCCCCACAACTTGGTAAAGGCTACTATCAACGCTCTCGCTTCTATGCGTGATGCTAAGATGGTTGCTGAGAACCGTGGCGTTTCAGTTGAAAAAGTATTTAGAGGATAAGGAGGATTACAATGGCTACGATTAAAGTAAAGCAAGTAAGAAGCAGAATCCATGCTCCCAAGACTCAGAAGGCCACTCTCGATACACTTGGTCTGACTAAGCTGAACAAGGTTGTTGAGATTGAGGACACTCCCTCAAACCGTGGTTTGATTAACGCTGTCCATCACCTGGTGGCAGTTATCGATTAATTTAAATCTGATAAATTGTTAAAGTTATGAAACTAAATAATTTGAAACCCGCTGCTGGTGCAACACATTCTCGCCGTAGAATCGGTCGTGGACCTGGTTCTGGTTTGGGTGGCACCTCTACACGTGGTCACAAGGGTGCTAAGGCACGTTCTGGCTACAAAAAGAAGATTGGTTTCGAGGGTGGTCAGATGCCTTTGCAGCGTCGTGTACCCAAGTTCGGCTTCAAGAATATCAACCGTGTTGAGTATCAGGTAGTAAATTTGGTGTCTATCCAGAAGCTGGCTGATAAGGGTATCGAGAAGATCGGTATTCAGGAGTTGGTTGAGGCTGGACTCGTTAAGGCTTCTCAGCCCGTGAAGATTCTTGGTGTTGGTAGCCTCACTGTTAAGGTTGAGGTTATTGCTAACGCTTTCTCTAACTCAGCTGAAACTGCAATCACAAACGCTGGCGGTACAGCCACAAAACTTTGATTAAATGAAGAAGTTTATCGGAACCATAAAGAACATTTGGGCCATTGAGGATCTGCGTACCCGCATCCTCATCACTCTTGTATTTGCCGTTATCTATCGTTTCGGTTCATACATCGTGCTCCCTGGTATTGATCCCAACGTCGCTAGCGATGCTTTGGCTAATCAGGCTAAAGACAACGGCCTGCTCAACTTGTTGAGTATGTTCTCTGGAGGTGCATTTACCCACGCATCTATCTTTGCGTTGGGTATTATGCCCTACATTTCGGCTTCCATTGTGATTCAGCTTCTTTGTGTTGCTGTCCCCTCTTTCCAGAAGATTCAGAGAGAGGGTGAGAGCGGCCGCCGCAAGATCAACACTTATACTCGTGCACTTACCATTGTCATTCTGTTGATTCAGGCTCCTGCCTATCTTTTCAATCTGCAGCATACAATGGGTCCTGCTATGCCTGAGATGGAGTGGTCATTCCTTGTTCCCAGCACTATCATTATGGCTGGTGGCAGTATGTTCATTCTTTGGCTTGGTGAGCGTATTACGGACAAGGGCATCGGTAACGGTGTGTCACTGATCATTATGTTGGGTATCATCGCTCGTCTTCCCGAAGCTTTCGGTCAGGAGTTGAGCCATCGCCTGACAAACATGACCGGTGGTGGTCTTGTAATGTTCTTACTTGAAATCATTGTACTGTTTGCAGTTGTCTTGGTTGCTATCTTGCTCGTTCAGGGTACTCGCAAGATTCCTGTACAGTATGCAAAGCGTGTCATGGGTAACCAGAAGGTTGGCGGTGCACGTCAGTATCTTCCCTTGAAGGTTTTCAGCGCAAATGTAATGCCTATCATTTTCGCACAGGCTTTGATGTTCATTCCTGGCATCGTTGCAAGTGCTATTGGCGGTGATTCTTCTGCAGCTGCTATTGCTTTCAAGAATCCTCAAGGTTTGTGGTATAATGTGTTGAGTGCACTGCTCATTATTGCTTTCACATATTTCTATACCGCAATCACCATGAACCCTGTTCAGATGGCAGAGGATATGAAGCGTAATAATGGTTTCATTCCCGGCATTCGTCCTGGTAAGGACACAGCTGAGTACATTGACGGTGTTATGTCTAGAATTACCTTCCCTGGTTCTTTGATCCTTGCTTTTATTGCTATCATGCCTGTGTTCGCACAGATGTTTGATATCAGTCAGGGCTTTGCTCAGTTCTTCGGAGGTACTTCTCTTCTCATTCTTGTTGGTGTTGTACTTGATACACTCCAGCAGATTGAAAGTCATCTGATGATGCGTCACTATGACGGCTTGTTGAGTTCAGGCAGAATCCACGGTCGTTCTATGAGTGCTTATTAAGACTTATCTTTATGATATTTCTTAAGACTGAAGATGAGATAGAGTTAATGCGCAAGGCCAACCTGTTAGTGGGTCGCACCTTGGCTGAGATCGGTAAGATTATCAAGCCGGGTGTTACCACAAAACAGTTGGACAAGCTTGCAGATGAGTTTATACGTGACAACGGGGCAATTCCTACTTTCAAAGGATTTCCTAATCCTTACGGACCTGCTTTTCCTGCGTCAATCTGCACTTCGGTAAACGAGCAGGTTGTACATGGAATTCCAACGGATGAGCCTCTGAAAGACGGTGATATTGTTTCCGTTGATTGCGGTACTCTTCTGGATGGCTTCAATGGCGACTCTTGCTACACCTTTATGGTTGGCGAGGTAAGCGATGAGGTTAAAGAACTTCTTCGAGTTACAAAAGAGTCACTTTACTTGGGCATTGAGAATGCAGCGGCCGGTAAAAGAATCGGTGATATCGGTTATGCTGTTCAGCAGCATTGCGAAAAACATGGTTTCGGTGTTGTTCGCGAATTTGTTGGACACGGCATTGGAAAAGAGATGCATGAGGATCCTGCTGTTCCTAATTATGGACGCCGTGGAAACGGTACTATGATGAAGAATGGTCTCTGCATTGCAATTGAACCAATGATCACCATGGGTACTCGAGAAGTATGTATGTTACCAGACAAATGGACTATCATAACCCGAGACAGAAAACCTGCTGCACATTTCGAGCACACAATTGCCATTCATCATGGCAAGCCTGATATTCTCTCTTCGTTCGAAGAAATAGAAAAACTTGGAGTATAAGAACATAATATGGCAAAACAGAACGCAATTGAAATCGATGGTGTAATCACCGAATCACTCTCTAACGCAATGTTCCACGTTGAATTGGAGAATGGTCATGAGATTACAGCGCATATCTCAGGAAAGATGAGAATGCACTACATTAAGATTCTTCCTGGTGACAAGGTTCGTGTGGAGATGAGTCCATACGACTTGACAAAAGGTCGCATAGTTTTCAGATACAAATAATAGAAATAGATATGAAAACAAGAGCTTCATTAAAAAAGCGCACCCCCGACTGCAAGATCGTACGTCGCAAGGGTCGTCTGTATGTAATTAACAAAAAGAACCCTAAGTTCAAGACACGTCAGGGTTAATTATTGCAAAAATTAGAATAGTATATGGCAATTAGAATTGTTGGTGTTGATTTACCTCAGAACAAGAGAGGTGAAATCGCTTTGACTTATGTGTATGGTCTGGGTCGCAGCAGCGCAGGTAAGATCCTGGATAAGGCTGGTGTGGACCGTGACAAGAAGGTTTGTGACTGGACTGACGACGATGCCGCCAAGATTCGTGAGATTATCGGTACCGAGTATAAGGTAGAAGGTGACTTGCGCTCTGAGATCCAGATGAACATCAAGCGTTTGATGGATATTGGTTGCTATCGTGGCGTACGTCATCGTAACGGTCTTCCCGTTCGTGGCCAGAGCACCAAGAATAACGCTCGTACTCGCAAGGGTAGAAAGAAGACCGTTGCAAATAAGAAAAAGGCTACTAAATAATTAATTGAGATATGGCAAAGAAAACAGTCGCAGCAAAGAAGAGAGTCGTTAAGGTTGACGCTATGGGTCAGCTGCACGTACATAGTTCTTTCAATAACATCATTGTATGTTTGGCTAACAGCGAGGGTCAGGTTATTTCATGGTCTTCTGCTGGTAAGATGGGTTTCCGCGGTAGCAAGAAAAATACTCCCTATGCTGCTCAGATGGCAGCTCAGGATTGCGCCAAAGTCGCTTATGACTTAGGTCTTCGCAAGGTGAAGGCATATGTTAAGGGTCCCGGTAACGGTCGTGAGTCAGCTATTCGTACCTGCCACGGTGCTGGTATTGAGGTTGTCGAGATTATCGACGTTACTCCATTGCCCCACAACGGATGTCGTCCTCCCAAGAGAAGAAGAGTATAATACACTTTTAAATTAGATTTGAATTATGGCAAGATATACAGGACCTAAATCAAGAATTGACCGTCGTTTTGGTGAGACCATCCTCGGTTCTGAGAAAGTACGTGCTCGCAGAAACTTCCCTCCAGGTCAGCATGGTAACAACCGTCGTCGTAAGACTTCTGAGTACGGTATCATGTTGGCTGAGAAGCAGAAGGCTAAGTACACTTATGGTGTATTGGAGAAGCAGTTCCGCAACATGTTCGAGAAGGCTGCTCGTACCAGTGGCATTACCGGTGAGATTCTCTTGCAGAACCTTGAGTGCCGTTTGGACAATGTAGTATATCGTCTCGGTATTGCTCCTACCCGTCGTGCTGCTCGTCAGCTTGTTAACCACAAGCACATTGTTGTTGACGGTAAGGTTGTAGGCATTGCTTCATATAGCGTTAAGCCTGGTCAGATTGTTGGTGTTCGTGAGCGTGCTAAGTCTCTCGAGGTAGTAGAAGCAGCACTCGCTGGTTTCAACCACAGCAAGTATCCTTGGATCGAGTGGGATGAGACACAGAAGGCTGGTAAGCTTCTTCACAAGCCCGAGCGTGCAGACATTCCCGAGACCATTAAGGAGCAGTTGATCGTTGAGTTGTACTCTAAATAATAATTAAGGATGGCGATATTAGCATTTCAAAAACCTGAAAAAGTAATAATGTTGGAGGGCGACGAGCGCTACGGCAAGTTCGAATTCCGTCCCCTTGAAGGTGGCTTTGGTACTACCGTAGGTAATGCTTTGCGCCGAATTCTCCTGTCATCTCTCGATGGCTTTGCTATCAACACTGTTTCAATTAGTGGTGTAGAGCATGAGTTTGCCACCGTTCCCGGTGTTAAGGAGGATGTTACCAATATTATTCTGAATTTGAAGCAAGTACGCTTCAAGCAGATAGTAGAAGAATTCGAGAACGAGAAAGTTAGCGTAACGGTAGAGAACACCACTGAGTTCCGTGCTGGCGACTTTAACAAGTATCTGACTGGATTTGAAGTGTTAAACCCTGAATTAGTTATTTGCCATTTAGATGCCAAAGCTTCGATGCAGATAGAAATCAGCATTAACAAGGGTCGTGGTTACGTTCCCGCAGACGAGAACCGTGAGTTCTGCACTGATGTTAATGTGATTCCCATTGATTCAATTTACACTCCTATCCGTAACGTGAAGTACGCAGTCGAGAACTTCCGCGTTGAGCAGAAGACCGACTACGAGAAGCTCGTTCTGGAAATTACAACCGATGGTTCCATTCACCCGAAGGATGCCTTGAAGGATGCTGCACGTATCCTCATCCAGCACTTCATGCTCTTCTCTGATGACAAGATCACTCTTGAGAATGTTGACAGCGAGGGCAATGAAGAGTTTGACGAAGAGGTACTGCACATGCGTCAGCTTCTCAAGACTCGCCTTGTTGACATGGATCTCTCAGTCCGCGCCCTCAACTGCTTGAAGGCTGCAAACGTTGAGACCCTTGGCGACTTGGTTCAGTTCAACAAGACTGACCTCCTCAAGTTCCGCAACTTCGGTAAGAAATCGCTCACTGAGCTTGATGATTTGCTCGAGAGTCTGAATCTGTCGTTTGGAACTGACATCACCCGTTATAAACTTGACAAGGATTAAATCCTAAGTCTTTAAAGAAAAAAAAGAAAATGAGACATAATAAGAAATTCAACCATCTCGGTCGTACTGCATCTCATCGTGCTGCCATGCTCAGCAATATGGCAGTAAGCTTGATTATGCACAAAAGAATCACTACGACCGTCGCTAAGGCTAAGGCGCTTAAGAAGTATGTGGAGCCCCTCATTACCAAGTCAAAGCAGGACACCACTAACTCTCGTCGCGTTGTATTTAGCTACTTGCAGGACAAGTATGCCATCACCGAGCTTTTCGGCGCTATCGCTGAGAAGGTAGCTGACCGTCCCGGTGGCTACACTCGTATCATCAAGACCGGTTTCCGTGCTAACGATAATGCACCCATGTGCTTCATCGAGCTCGTTGACTTTGATGAGAACATGGCTAAGACTGCTAAGAAGGCTAAGCGTACTCGTCGTTCTAAGAAGAGCGCTGCCGAGGCACCTGCTGCTCCTGTAGCTGAGGCTCCTGCAGCAGAAGCACCCGCTGAGGCAACTGCCGAGGCTGCTGCTGAATAAGCAGAATGATTCTAATTTGCAATAATAGGGGTCGTTTCATCCGTGACGGGTGGAACGACCCTATATTGTTTCTTTTTTGATTTATAGTGTACTTATTGTTTTCAAACTTAGGCTTTATGAAAAAACTTGCAATTCTTTTAATAGCTGCTATTGCCATGCAGAGCTGCAGTAGGAGTTCTTTCGGAGGTGCCACAACAGGCATGTGGACAGGTGCTACTCTAGGTGGTGCAATTGGTGGCCTCATGGGTGGACATCGTGGACATCATCTTGGTACTGTGGTAGGTGTTATTGCCGGTGCTGCAGCCGGAGCTGTTGCTGCCAACAACGCCGAGAAGCGCTATGACGAGTATGTTGAGAACTATAACAGTTCGTCCCGCAACCGTTCGCACAAGAACTCACGTCGAGTGGAGGATTCATACAATTCCTATGACAGCCGTGAAAGTTCGCGTGATTCATACAATGGTTCTTCTGCAGTTGTCCAGAAGTCGTCTCCTCTCGTGCTGCGCAATTTGCGTTTTGTGGACGACAATGGCAATCAGACCATAAACAGAAACGAGGATTGTAAGATCATCTTCGAGTTGAGCAATCCTACCAACGAGACGCTTTATGATGTTGTTCCCGCAGTTTACGAGGTCGATGGAAACAGCCATGTTAATCTCTCTCCCAGTACACGCATTGAAGTTGTGAAGCCTGGTGATGTCGTTCGCTACACCTGCTCATTGCGTTCGGATGGTAAGATTAAGGTTGGTGCATTGAAGTTCCGCATTGCTGTCGCTTATGCCGAGAACGATTTCATTACGCTTCGCGAATTTAGTCTTCCCACAGCCAAATAGCATTTCTCTTTACTGTATTTCTGATCCGTTGTTCATAAAACACGGTTGAAATGTTATAGTCCAGGAATGTATAATCAGTTATGCATTCCTGTTTTTTTTTGAAGTTTTTGAATAAATATGGTGTATTTATTATTGTTTTTTTCTTTATTTGATGAAACTTTGTATATTTGCAAACAGAAAACATTTTGATTCTGTTATGCAAATGGAGCAAAATGACAATTCTGGATAGATATTATTATCTTATTATTATACATTTTTTAAATTTTCTATCTATGAAAAAACATTTCTTCTTTGCTGCTCTTTTATCAGTAGCTTTGGTTTCATGTGGTGGTAAGAGTGAGAAAACAGATGATTTAGATAGTCTTCTGAATGCTCTTCAGGAAACAGAGGCTGTTATGGATGAGGCAGCATCTTCAGTAGAAGCAGTTGATGAGTCAGAACTCGATGAATACAAGGAACTTGTTGAGTCCGGTGATGTCGATGCTATTCGTGAATGGGAGGAAGCTCATGCAAGTGCATTGAGTCAGTATAAGAGTGCGCTCAGAGAGGCTGGTGCTATCTATTCTGATGCTTTGGACCAGGCTCAAGATATGATGGACCAAGCTATTGATGAAGCCTATGGCGAGATTGGCGGTGCTGCAGCAAGAACAGTCACAAAGGGAGCTCGCGATGAGTATGAGAAAGCATTGAAAGATGGAGTTGATGAGTATGAAAAGGCTGTTAATGATGCAATGGATCAACTCGGCAATTTAGACTTTTAATAACTTTCCTTCGTTATAAAATTACAATAAGCAGAAATCGTTTACGGGTAGACTCGTAAACGATTTCTGCTTATATAATAGCTTCGACATACGTATTTGTTACCAAAGACGGTGTGAGTTTTGGGCGAGAATACTATAGGATAAAAACGCTATAAATGATGCGTTGGTATTTCCGTCTGGGGATATTTGAAGGTGGGAGATGAGAGGTGAGAGAGGAGGAGTGCTAGAGGTTAATTTCCATTTTCTACAAGGCTTAGTGTTGAGGAGACCTATTGAATTCTGCGTGTGTGTTTGCTAGCAACTCCCTCCCTCGACACTAAGTTAGATGTCTTTTTCTCAAAAAGGTTTAACTGTTTTTGAAAAAAAGATGAAAAAAGGCAATGATTGCTATTTGGCATCATTCTTCACTGTTGTGCAGTTGATTCTTCTGACGATATTGCAAGGGTGAACAATGCATGTGTTGTTTGAAGTACTTTCCGAAGAACGATTGGGTAGGGAAGTTCAGAGTCAATGCAATCTCTTTAATCGAGAGGTCAGTATAAGCCAGTTGCTGGCATGCGTTGCTGGTTACCATTTCGCTTATCCATGACAAGGCCGACTTTCCGGTACGTTCCTTTATTATTGTCGAGAAGTAACGTGGGGTAAGGTACTGCTGTTCCGCATAATATTGAACTTCGCGCTGTCGTTTGTAGTCGCGAAACAGCGACGTGATGAACTGATATACGATTTTGTCCTTATGGCTGGGCGAGTCTGCTGGAAGCGAGCTCTGGTGGTCGGTGTAGTAGAGGAACAGCTCCGTAAAGAGAGCCTCAGATAGACATTCCGCCTCGCGCATCAGGAAACGTCGTTGTATGGTGTCGTCTGTCATGCTGTTGTAAAGGTTCAGCTTGCGGTCTAGCAGACACGACAGTTCCTCGATGTTCTTCTGCTGCTCGGGTGTGAGTGTGATAAACGGCTGTTGGCGCACGTTCAGAATGATGCGTTGTGCCGCAGCTCGTTCTACAAAAGGTAGGATGTAGTCTAGCGTACTCTTGAAGACGATGCCCTCGATGTCCGGGCTCCATGCCAGAACGTGTATGAACGTGGACGAGACATATATATAAAGGTCGCCTTGTCGTATGGTGATGACCGTGTCGCCCAGTCGCACCTTCACCCATCCTTTCTGGCATAGCAGAAAACCGCAGATGCTGAGGACGGAGTTGATGCGCCCCTCTTTGTCGAGGTGCTTGGCCAGGTCGGTAATCGTGAGTTTCTGGAAAGGAAGCATAGGTTTGTTTTTTTGATGAAAAGGCGAGTTCTTCTTTATACCCAAACCGAGGAAAGCCACCTGACAGACGGAAAGAGCACCGCCCCGGTCATTTTTCCCGAGTCTCAAACAATGCACCTGTTTGTATCTGCAAAAATAGGGAAAAAGTGCGAAAAAAGTGCGAAAAAAGTCGGAAAATGTGTATTATTTGCTAAAAAACGTACAAATAGAACATTGTTTGTGTATTTTCGGCCTTTCTTGGATGTGAATAAAAGCGTAACTTTGCACCCGATTTCCATTAGTATTAGGAAATGAGAAGGTTAGAAACAAAAAACATATAATTATGAAAGTGAAAGCAATGATTTCTCTGCTGGCTGCGCTGACGCTCTGTGCGTGCAGTGGCGGAACAGATAAAAAGAGCGAAGTGATACCCACCGTCAAGGTGGCCGAGGCAAAGGCATGTGGCGAAGGAACCACGCAGCAATATCCCGGCAAGGTCGTTTCGGCAGCCGATGCCAATGTGGCGTTCAAGGTGGCAGGCACGCTGCGTGCCATCCATGTCAAGGAGGGACAGCATGTCAGCAAAGGGCAGCTGTTGGCCGAGCTCGACAACACCGACTATCGTGTGCAGCTCAAGGCTACCGAGGCCGAGCATGCCCAGATCAAGGCCGAGGCAGAGCGCGTCATTGGTCTGTATCAGGAAGGAGGCACCACGGCCAGCAACTACGACAAGGCCCGTTACGGACTGCAGCAGATCGATGCCAAGCTCGAGAACCATCGCAATCAGTTGAGCTACACTCGTATCTATGCCCCCTACGATGGTTATGTACAGACCGTGTATATGAGTGCTGGCGAGACCGTGGGTGCAGGAATGCCCATTGTGGGAATGCTCTCTTCCGGTGCTCCCGAAATTGAGATCAACCTGCCCGCCAGTGCCTATGCCAACCGCGACAATTTCCGTTCCTTCACCTGCACCTTCGATGTGCTGCCCGGTCAGCATATGGCAGCCACCCAGGTCAGCGTGTTGCCTCAAGCCAACTCCAACCAGCTGTATACCATGCGTCTGAAGTTGGCCGAGAACCATGGAGACGTATCACCCGGTATGTCTACCTGGGTCGTTGTCAATATGGGTGCCGACGATACATCAGCAGTGCGAGTTCCCACCACCTCTCTGCTCGAGAAGAACGAGAAGACCTATCTCTTTGTCTATGACGAGAAGACATCCGTCGTGAAGAGCAAACCCGTCGAAGTCACTCTGCTGCATACCGATGGTACGGCCGAGGTTGTTGGCGATGTCAAGGATGGCGACCTTGTAGTGGCATGTGGCGTGCATCACGTCAAGGACGGTTCGAAGGTGAAGCGTATGGCCGAGGTCTCGAAGACTAACGTCGGAGGACTGATGTAAAGAGTTAAAAGTAAAGAGTTAAAGGTTAAAAGTTCATGGTTTGATGCTGTAACCTGTAAATTATACGTTAATCATTCTGTTTATGGATTTAGGAAAATGGGCCTTTAAGAATAAGGTTTTGATATACTTCCTCGTGGCCGTACTCGTAGTGGGTGGAGTCTTCTCCGTGTACAATATGAGCAAGCTCGAGGATCCCGAGGTGAAAGTCAAGATGGCCATGGTTGTGGCCGTCTATCCCGGCGCCAGTGCTCATCAGGTCGAGTTGGAGGTGACCGATGTGTTGGAGAAGAACATCCGAATGATGGGCGATGTTGACAACATCGAGAGCTATTCCTACAACGACATGGCTATCATGTCGGTAGAGTTGCGCAGTACGTTGAAGAATGAGGAGGTTGAGCAATGTTGGGACCGTCTGCGCCGTAAGGTCAGCGACTCGCAACCGCAGTTGCCCAGTGGCGTCACCGTCAAGGTTAAGGACGACTTCAGCAACGTCTACGGCATCTTCTATGCGCTGACGGGCGACGGTCTGAGCGAGCGCGAGCTGTGCGACTATGCCGAACTGCTGAAGCGCGAAGCCGGATCGATAGAAGGTGTAGACCGTGTCGAGCTGTACGGCAAGCAGAACGAGGTTATCGAGATACGTCTCCTTCAGGACAAGATGTCCAGCATGGGCGTCATGCCTGCCGAGGTGCTCGCCACGCTCAGCGGGCAGAACAGCACCAACTATGCCGGTTACTATGACAATGGCGACCAGCGTGTGCGTGTCACCGTGAACGATAAGTTCCAAACCGTCGAAGACATCAGTAAGATGCTGGTGCAGGGCCACGAGCGCGACCAGCTGTGTGTGGCCGACATCGCGCAGGTCGAGAAGAGTGTCGAGAAGCCCGTCCGCAACGCCCTCTACTATGACGGCGAACCCGCCATCGGCGTGATGATTGCCTGTTCCTCGAGTGCTGACATCACCAAGGTGGGCCGTGTGGTGGAGAAGAAAATCAACGAACTGGAAGAGACACGTTTCCCTGTAGGTGTGAAGTGCAACAAAGTCTTCTATCAGCCCGACCGTGTCAACGATGCCCTCAGTACCTTTGCCATCAACCTTGTCGAGTCAGTACTGATTGTCGTTGTGCTGCTCATGTTCTTCATGGGCATCAAGAGCGGTCTCATCATCGGTGCCAGTCTCGTGGTCATCGTCATGGGCTCCATCCTGGTGCTCGGTGCCACCGACGGCACCATGCAGCGAGTGTCACTCGCCTCGTTCATCCTCGCCATGGGTATGCTGGTCGACAACGCCATTGTCATCGTCGATGGCATCCTGATAGACCTGAAGGCAGGCAAGAGCCGCATGGAGGCACTCACCGACATTGGTAAGCGTACCGCCATGCCACTTCTGGGTGCCACGCTCATTGCCATCCTCTCCTTCCTCCCCATCTTCCTCTCGCCCGATACGGCCGGCATCTACGTCCACGACCTCTTTGTCGTGCTGGCCGTCTCCCTGCTTCTCAGTTGGGTTCTCGCCTTGGTGCACGTGCCCCTCATGTCGGGTCGTCTTTTCAAGCCCGGCAGCAAGGAGGTGAAGCCCGCAGGGGAGGGTACCGATGTCTATAACGGTCGCACCTACAAGGCTTTGCGTGCCATCCTGCAGTTCTGTCTGGGCCACCGTTGGAGTATGATTGTCGCCATGGTGGTGCTCTGTTTCGCTGCCGTGCTGGGCTATCCCTACATGCGTCAGGGCTTCTTCCCCGATATGGAGTACGACCAGGCCTACATGGAGTATAAGTTGCCCGAAGGTACCAACTATACCAAGGTGAAGCGCGACCTCGACAGCATCCAGGCCTATCTGCGCACCCGTCCCGAGGTAAAGCACATCACCTGCAGCACAGGTGGCACCCCCGCCCGCTACAACTTGGTGCGTACCATTGCCACTCCCTCGCTCTCTTATGGCGAACTCATCATCGACTTCGAGAGTCCCAAGGCATTGCGCGACAATATGGATGAGATTCAGGAGTACCTCACGTCCCACTATCCCGATGCCTATTGCAAGCTGAAGCTCTACAACCTGATGTTCAAGAAGTACCCCATCGAGTTGCAGATCGAGGGTCCCGACCCATCCGTCCTTCATGCCTTGGCCGACAGCGTCAAGCACGTAATGCAGGAGAGTCAGAAGGTGCGCCTCATCACCACCGACTGGGAGCCGCAGGTGCCCGTTCTCAATGTCGACTACAACCAGGCATCGGCCCGTTCTGTTGGCATCAGCCGTAAGGAACTGAGCGTGTCCGTGCTCACGGCCAGTGGCGGTCTGCCCATCGGCAGTTTCCACGACGGCATCTACAATAATAATATTCTGGTGAAGTGTGTCGACGACGAAGGCCGTCCTGTCGAGAATCTGCAGGATCTGCAGGTCTTCTCCATGACGCCCAACCTCAACGGACTGCTCACCGAGGAGAACATGATCCGCTTGAAGACCGGTACGCTCAATCGCGAGGACCTTATTGGCGCAGCCATCGGCACTACGCCCTTGCGACAGGTCAGCCGCGACATCAAGGTGGAGTGGGAGGACCCCGTCGTGCCTCGCTACAACGGACAGCGTATGCAGCGTGTGCAGTGCTCGCCCCTGGCAGGTGCCGAGACCGAGAAGACGCGTGCTGCCATAGCCCGCGACATCGAGAAGATACAGCTGCCCGCCGGCTATAAGATGAGTTGGAAGGGCGAGAAGGCAGCCAGCGACCGCAGCATGAAGTACCTCTTCGCCAACTTCCCCTTGGCCATCATCCTCATGATCGGTCTGCTCATCCTCCTCTTCAAGGACATCCGCAAGCCCTTCATCATCTTCTGCACCATCCCCATGGTCTTTGTCGGTGTCATCCTCACCATGCTGCTCACCGGCAAGCAGTTCACCTTCGTGGCCATCGTGGGTGCGTTGGGACTGATAGGCATGATCATCAAGAACGGTATTGTGCTCATCGACGAGATCAACCTCGAGCTCAGCCAGGGCGTCAAGCCCTACGATGCCCTCATCAACAGCAGTCTCAGCCGTCTGCGCCCCGTCATGATGGCCTCAATGACCACGGTCTTGGGCATGATACCCCTGCTGGGCGATGCCATGTTCGGTTCGTTAGCCGTCACCATCATGGGTGGCTTGCTCTTCGGCACCGTCATCACCCTGCTAGTCATCCCCGTTCTCTACGCCCTGTGTTTCAAGGTGAAGAGGGGTGAGTAGGTTTTAGGCTGCTTCGCTTCTGGGGTTTTAGGTATCAAATAGGGGGGGCTCCCTGCGTTTCATCCAGCCAAGTCCTAAAATACCTATAACCTATACCCCATACTCCATAACCAAAAAGATAAATAGAATACAATAAGTAAGTGAACACAATGTTTTTTATAATAAAGAACACGAATTTCTCGAATCTCCCGAATGCTAAAGATTCGTGTAATTAGTGAGATTCGTGTTCGAAATAAAACATCAGATGATTGCTTGTGATTATAAAATTTAATTTGCACAGTTACTTATGAAAAAGATAATAACTACATTATGTGTGTGCATGGTTACGTTTGGCGCTTCCGCCCAGATGCTCACCATCGACCAGTGCCGCGACATGGCATTGCAGCACAACAAAGACAAGCAGAGCGCACAGCTCACCACCCATCAGGCCCAGCTCACCGTCGAGAGCACCAAGGCCCTCTTCCTGCCCGATTTCTCGTTCGTGGGCTTCGGACTCTACGACACGGCCAAGGGCAGCATGTCCTACGGTCTCACCGGATTGAAGCAAGGCCTTACGCAAGCCGTCATGGGCGGTGTCCAGACCGGTGTCCTCACTCCTCAGTTGGGGCAGTGGATGGGGCAGGTGGGTGCTGCCATGCCCGACCAGCTCGGCATCGACTATAAGGTAGGCTTCGTCTACAGCGGTTCGCTCGTCATGAAGCAGCCCCTCTATATGGGTGGGAAGATCCGCACCGGATTGGAGATGTCCAAGATGGGCGTGAAGATGGCCGAGCAGAATGAGCGCATGACCGATGCCGAGGTCATACAGAGTGTCAACGAGGCGTATGCCAACTGTGTGAAGGCCAAGGAACTGCAGACCGTGGCCGAGCGCTACAAGGTGCTGCTGCAGGAGTTGGAGAAGAACGTGCAGAGTGCCATACGCCACGGACTGAAGATTAAGAACGACGAGACGAAGGTGCAGGTCAAGCTCAATGAGGTGGAGCTGCAGATACGCCGTGCCGAGAATGCACAGCGTCTGGCCATCATGAATCTGTGTCACATCACGGGTCAGCCACTCACCTCACAGCTCACCGTCTCTTCCGAGTATCCTGTTGTCGACGATGCCAGCACCCTTGCCACGGCCGACGTGATGCAGCGTCCCGAATACGCCCTCCTCGACTACAAGGCACAGATGGCTGCCCAGCAGGTCAAGATGGCCAAGGCCGACATGCTGCCACAGGTGGCTCTGCTGGCCAAGTACGGTTATTCGCATGGTGTGAAGCTGAACGACGAACATCTGCTCGACGGACTTGACTTTGCTGCCGGTGTCACCGTCAGCGTGCCCATCTATCATTTCGGCGAGCGACAGAACAAGGTGAAGATAGCCAAGGCCAAGCAGTTGCAGGCCGAGGTGGAGCGCGACAACAAGGCAGAGCTGATGCAGCTGGAGATAGCGCGTGCCGCCAACAATCTCGACGAGGCACGTCTCGAGGTCGAGCTCTCCGAGCGTTCTCTCTCTCAGGCCGAGGAGAACATGCGTCTCAGCCGTCAGCAGTACGATGCCGGTGTCGAGCCTCTCTCCGACTACCTCGAGTCACAGGCTATGTGGCAGAAGGCATACCAGACCAAGGTCGATGCCCACTTCCAGCTCTACCTCAGCAGCGTGGCCTACATGAAGGCCTGCGGACGACTGGTGGAGTGATTCCTTCGAAAATCCCTCACTCTCGTTATCTTGATAAAAACCGAAAACATACCATCAGGGGCATGAACCCCCATCCTCTGCCAGGTGTGGGTTTTGGTTTTTGTCAAACAGAGAGCTCTGACATCATTTTCTCTTCTTGCTCGAACTCTTTTTCTTGCTCGAACTCTTCTTCGACGATGAGCTCTTCTTCTTGCTGCTTGACTTCTTCTTGCTGCTCTTCTTCTTCTTCGACGAAGAGCTCTTCTTGCTGCTCGAACTGCTCGAGCGTGAAGCCTTGTATATGGGAGTCTTGCCAATGACCACCGCCTCTATGTTGGCCCATCCCTTGCCTATGATGCCCAACTTCTCGGCCGCACCCACTGTCACGTCAAGAACGTATTTCTTTACAAAAGGACCGCGGTCGGTGACGCGCACCACCACCTCCTTGTCGTTGTCGATGTTGCGAACGCGCAGCACGGTGCCGAAGGGTAGGGTGCGGTGGGCACATATCATGCTGTCGCGCGAGAAAGCCTCACCACTGGCAGTGCCGTGGTTGCGACCGCTGGTTCCGTAATACGATGTCTTGCCTCGGATGGTGTCAAACGTCTCCTCTTGTGCAAAAAGCGTAGTGGCGCAGATGATGCACAGCAGACTCAGAATAACTTTTTTCATTTGTAATAGTTGCGTTTTGGGTGCAAGTTCGGCATTTTTGCTGTAATTTGCAAATTTTCATGACTTTTTCTCCACTTTGCTGAACTGTTTGGATAAAATAATGTAAATTTGTATTGCTTTTCCAGTCGGAAAGGCTGTAATACGTTGAACTTTTGTTAGTTCGTGACGGTTGCATTGTTTTATTCTTCGTAATACAGAAATATGGCTGCAATGATAGATTTCAAGGAGTTGGCACAGCAGTATCGAACCGAGCTGCTGGAGCATGTCATGCCCTTCTGGATGGAGCACTCCATCGACCACGAGAAGGGTGGTTTCTTCACTTGTCTGGAACGCGACGGCGAGGTGTATGACACCGATAAGTTCATCTGGCTGCAAGGCCGCGAAGTGTGGATGCTGGCCACGCTATATAATAAGGTGGAACGCCGGCAGGAGTGGCTCGATGCAGCCATCCAGGGTGCTGAGTTTCTGAAAAAATACGGACACGACGGACTGCTCAACTGGTATTTCTCGCTCTCCCGCGACGGCCAGCCGCTCGTTCAGCCCTACAACATCTTCTCCTACACGTTTGCCGTCATAGCCTTCGGTCAGCTCTATCTTGCCACCGGCAATGCCGAGTATGCCGACATCGCCAAGCGCACCTTCGACATCGTGCTGCAGAAGCGGCAGTGCCCCAAGGGACAGTGGAGCAAGGCGGCGCCCGGAGCACGTCAGCTGAAGGACTTCGCCCTGCCCATGATACTCTGCAATGTGGCGCTCGAGATAGAGCCGCTGCTCGAGCCCGACTTCCTGCAGCAGACCATCGATGTCTGTCTGCACGAGGTGCTGGATGTCTTTTATCGTCCCGAGTTGGGTCTTATCGTCGAGAACGTGAGCATGGATGGCCAGTTGGTAGACTGTCACGAGGGGCGTCTGCTCAATCCCGGACATGCCATCGAGGCTATGTGGTTCATCATGGATCTGGGCAAGCGACTGGGCCGTCACGACCTCATCGAGAAGGCAGTTCAGATAGCTTTGCAGGAGGTAGAGTACGGATGGGACAAGCAGTACGGCGGCATCTTCTATTTTATGGATCGCCTAGGCCGCCCCTTGCAGCAGCTCGAATGGGACCAGAAGCTGTGGTGGGTGCATATCGAGACGCTCATTACCATGCTCAAGGGCTACGAGATGACAGGCAACACCCAGTGCCTCGAGTGGTTCCAGCGCGTACACGACTACACCTGGTCGCACTTCCGCGATGCCGAGCACGACGAGTGGTTCGGCTATCTGAACCGTCGTGGCGAGGTGCTGCTCACGCTCAAGGGCGGCAAGTGGAAGGGCTGCTTCCATGTGCCAAGGGGCTTGATGCAGTGCTGGCAGACGCTGGAGAGAATTTCAGTCAATTCATAATTCATAATTCATAATTAGGCTGCGCAGTGAGATTCTGAATTAATTGGCGCGATGTTTCTCTCCCCTCTAGGGGGCGCTAATTCATGATTTCTAATTCCCAATATAAAAACTATGAATACAGAAAATAACAACTCCCCTTTGGCAGATCAGGGAGTGGGCCGAATCATTGGCCTTATCGATGCACCTTTTACACCCTTCAACGAGGATGGTAGTGTCAACCTTAGCCCCATAGCGCGTTATGCGCAGAAGTTGCAGCAGGACGGACTGCAGGGAGTCTTCATCAACGGATCGAGTGGCGAGGGCTATATGCTCACCGTCGACGAGCGCAAGCAGTTGGCCGAGGCTTGGGTACAGGCCACCGACGGCATGCTCACGTCCGATGCTGCCGTGGTGCCAGGCATCCCCTTCAAGGTCATAGTGCATGTAGGCAGCTGCTGTGTTCGCGATGCACAGGAACTGGCACGCCACGCCCAGAAGCTCGGTGTGTGGGGCATCGGTGCCATGGCACCCCCATTCCCCAAGATCGGTAGGGTAGAGGAGCTGGTCAAGTATTGCGAGGAGATAGCCTCTGCCGCTCCCCAGCTGCCCTTCTACTTCTATCACATCCCCGCCTTCAACGGAGCCTTCCTGCCCATGACGCAGTTCCTCGAGGCTGTCGACGGTCGCATTCCCAACTTCGCAGGCATCAAGTACACCTTCGAGAGCATCTACGAGTACAACCAGTGTCGCCTGTATGGTGGTGGTAAGTTCGACATGCTGCACGGTCAGGACGAGACAATTCTGCCCTCGCTCGCCATGGGTGGAGCGCAAGGTGGCATCGGTGGCACCACCAACTACAACGGCCGTTGTCTGGTGGGCATCATCAAAGCGTGGAGGGAAGGCGACATCGAGAAGGCTCGCCAACTGCAGAACTTCGCACAGGCCGTCATCAATGTCATCTGCCACTTCCGTGGCAACATTGTGGGTGGCAAGCGCATCATGAAGCTGCTCGGCCTGGATCTGGGTCCCAACCGCACACCGTTCCAGAACATCACTCCCCAGGAGGAGCAACAGCTGCGTAAGGAACTAGAAGAGGTGGGGCTGATTTAATTCAAACTAAAACAAGTTTCGCTTTAGTTGTATAAGTATCTGTGCAAAAAGATTTTTATAATGTTCAACCAGCAATGTCATCCCGACGTAAGGAGGGATCTCAGTCCAACAAGGACTCAAAATAGCAGGAT
>JAGHUS010000153.1 GCA_018064685.1 Bacteroidales bacterium
CTGACGGCATTGAGGGAAGCATCCCTACCCTACCAGGTCTGGGCCTACTTGAGATAAACACCACCATGACGAAAGAAAAAGCGACACGCCAAGTGACATTCTCCTTTCAGGGACACGAATGCCACGGCTACGAGATACACCAGGGCATCAGCGATACCACCGAGCAGATTGTGGAACAGGGCAATGTGCTGGGAACCTACATACACGGATTCCTCGACAACACCGCCACCATCGACTATATATTAAAAGATGTGTCTGCCACAAGCGAGCCACCGGCACAAGATCCTTACGATCGTCTCGCCGATCACGTACGCAAGCACGTTGACATCGAACATATTAAAAGATTATAGATTAAACCAATAGAAAATAACTATTAAAATTCCCCCTAAGGGTACTCGTTAGGGGACTAGGCTTATGCTAAACGGACACGGAGACGACATACACAACCACGGCGAAGTGAAGATAAACTTCTCAAGCAACGTCTATGCACACTTCCCACATCAGGGGCTCATGGAGCATCTGAAAGACTCCTTGCACCTCATCGTCAACTACCCCGAACCATCGCCCGCATCTCTCGAAAAGCGGTTGGCAAGATGCCTTGGAATCCTTCCCGAACAGGTCATGGTAACAAACGGAGCCACCGAAGCCATATATCTCATCGCCAAGACATTATACAATTACACTGCAGTAATACCTCAACCTACGTTCTCTGAATACAACGATGCTTGTCGGCATTGCGATGGTAAACTGAGGATGAAATGGATATGCGTACCCAACAATCCTACAGGAAAGGTCATGCCGAAAGACGCACTGATAGCAGACATCATCACGAATGCCGATGACATATTCATCATCGATGCCAGCTATGCGGCATACACCGATAACGAAACCCTGTCAGCAGTCGAGGCATTAGCCTATCCAAACGTCATCATGCTTCACTCCATGACAAAGGACTACGGAGTGCCTGGACTACGCCTGGGATACATCACGGCTCAACAATCATTGCTCGACAAGATAAGTGATTACCGCATGCCATGGTCGGTCAACGCACTGGCTATCGAGGCGGGGCATTACTTGTTGCAGCACAGCGATCAATTTCGAATGCCCCTACGCCAACTGCTCTCTGAACGACAGCGCATGGAGCACGAACTGCACAACATTGGCATCACCACGCATCCGTCCGACTCGCACATGCTGCTATGCCGACTCCCGTATGGCACTGCCTCCGGACTAAAACAGCATCTCGTCTCCCAACACCAGATACTGATTCGTGATGCCTCTAACTTCGCCGGTCTTACTCCACAACATTTCCGCATAGCCATGCAGACGCCGGAGGAAAACTCCATATTACTTAACGCTTTAAAACAATATCTCAAAAAATGAACCTATCCGACATACTAAGCACCATGTCCATTCACACCTCCTTCCTGCCCGTAGGAGGTTGGGAGTTAACCGTCATTCTCTTCATAGGATGGGTTCTTGATCTGTGCCTGGGTGACCCGACATACATCCCCCACCCCGTCATCTACATGGGGCGTTGGATTGCCTTCGGGGAGAAAAAACTTAACAAGGGAACTCACCGCATGTTCAAAGGTGCCCTATTCGCCATTGCAAGCATCATCGGCACATTCGTTCTTATATGGAGCATACTGTCATATTTCACTCTTCGCTCTTCACTCTTCACTTGCGCCGTTAGCGCCTTCCTCGTCTTCATGTGCCTTGCAGGTCACACACTGCGCAAAGAGGTGCGCATGGTGTTTGAGGCTTTGGAAAGAGGTCTGGATGACGGACGCAGACAGGTGGCACGAATCGTCGGGCGTGACACACAAAACCTCTCAGCACAAGAGGTACGCACAGCCGCCTTGGAGACTCTTGCAGAGAACCTCTCTGACGGTGTCATAGCGCCACTCTTCTGGTTCTGCCTACTGGGTGTACCTGGCATGATGGCATACAAGATGGCCAACACCCTCGACTCAATGATTGGCTACCAGAATGAGCGTTACAAGGACTTCGGATGCTGGGCTGCACGAATCGATGACATCGCCAATTACATACCGGCACGCATCACAGCACTCCTGATACTCATCGCAAGCATCTTCTTTCCGGCACACTCCTCAAAGACTACCGCCCAACCATCATCAGCCACCCAACCTCTATCAGGAAGTACCTTGCCATTCCATCGCAAGATAGCCTTCCTGCTACGTTATGGCAACAAGCATGCTTCTCCCAACAGCGGTTGGCCGGAGGCTGCACTTGCCGCAGTACTCAATTGTCGCTTTGGTGGCACCCACGATTACTTCGGACAGGAGTTCTATAAACCATACATCGGCGACACTCCGAGACAACTCAACTACAATGACATGCGCATAAGTAACATCATCTGCTTTATAGCAGAACTGTTCGCTATACTCATCTCATTGATAATATTCTTCTCAGTATAAACACTCATCAAATCAAAACTACCCATCCAACAAGAACACTCATACCACTATGAACAACGAAACCATCATACTTACTGATCTTGCAATAGGCTATAAGGCAAAATCGCATACCACGACTATAGCCAACAACCTCAACGGCACATTCCGTGCTGGCGAACTGACCAGCCTGCTCGGACGCAATGGTTGCGGAAAGTCAACACTTCTGCGCACGATAACAGGATTTCAACAAAAACTGAGTGGTGACATAACACTCCTAGGTAAGCCGACAGAGAAGTACGACATACACGAGAGGGCACTCAACGTAAGCATCGTAACCACCGAACCTACCAAGGTGCCTGGCATGACCGTCTTCGACCTGGTAGCCATGGGGCGTAGTCCGCACACAGGGTTTTGGGGAAGACTAAGCAATAGCGACAGAAACATAATAGAACAGAGCATCGCCATGGTAGGCATGCAGGAATACGCCAATCGCGAACTCTCGACACTATCCGATGGCGAACAGCAGAAATGCATGATAGCCAAGGCGATAGCGCAGGAGACTCCCGTCATAATACTCGACGAGCCTACATCGTTCCTCGACTATCCAAGTCGCGTGAAGACCATTGCTTTGTTACGCGACCTGGCTCACAACCTACATAAGACCATTATCCTTTCCACCCACGACCTCGAACAGGCTGTGAAGTTCACCGACTGCCTCTGGCTCTTAGACAAACAGAAAGGACTGACCATAGGCACCCCTCAGGAACTCGCCAGCAGCAATGCCATCAACGAATACTTCGATATAGAAAGTTCTCTATGATTGGGAAATAACAAACACAAACCTTGCACCGTTGGTGTACAAGGTGTCGAGATATACTTCGCCTTGAAGTTTATTGGCAATGGTCTGGCAGATGTTGAGACCGAGACCCGAACCTTGAACGAACTCGTTGAGTTTCGTAAACCTGTTGAATATCATATCTGCCTTCTCCTTCGGTACTCCCGGACCAGTATCTGCCACCGACAGAGTCACCTTTCCTGGATTCTCGGTAACTGAGCAATGCAGATGTATCTCGCCTTCACGCGTATTCTTGCAGGCATTCGTAAGATAATTGATGAGCACCTGCTGTATGCGACGGCCATCCGATTTCA
>JAGHUS010000084.1 GCA_018064685.1 Bacteroidales bacterium
GGAGAATCGTTTTCGATGATTCGCTGCCTAAGTGGAACTATATTATCAAGTGCTCATAGATATGAGGAACTTTAGGAAGTTATTTTTTAATCATTACTAAACTTAAAAAAATCCCTCTTTGATTGCAAAAAACAAAAAAATATGCAAAAAAAAGTTTCGAAATGTTTGGTGGTTTGAAAAAAAGTCCCTACCTTTGCACCCGCAAACGAGAAACAAACCTCTCAGTTGGTGCCATAGCTCAGTTGGTAGAGCAAAGGACTGAAAATCCTTGTGTCCCCGGTTCGATTCCTGGTGGCACCACAAAAGAAAATGGTGGGTGGAACCTGTAAGTTGCTGATTATTCGGTGCTTGCAGGTTCTTTTTTTATTTATCCGTTCTGTTGTTGGTGCGATTACTTATATTATTTGCTAGAACATGAAAAGACCTTTGTTTTGTGAGATTTGTCCGTTGACCTACAAGATTTCGACCGAGAAGGAGATTCTGAAACGTAAGATTCAGAACTGGAGATCGAAAGAAACGTTCTGCAGCGAGAGGAGTGCGGAGAAACTGCCGGAACTGATATTTGCACATCAGTCGACCATCAGACGCAGGCTGGGCAACGTGGATATGCGTCTGCAAGAGAACAAAGCCACCAATCTGCAGATCTCGGCGCCCAAGGTGACGGGTATCCTTATACGTCCCGGTGAGACGTTCTCGTTTTGGAGTCTGGTGGGTAGGAACAGTGCCAAGAATGGCTACAAGGAGGGGATGACGATACAGAAGGGGGAACCCAAGAAGGGCGTAGGAGGCGGCATGTGCCAGTTCTCAAACCTCATACACTGGATGGTGTTGCATTCGGACCTTACGGTGACGGAGCGTCATCATCATGATCAGCTTGATCTTTTCCCGGATAATGGCAGGACGGTTCCCTTTGGCACAGGAACGAGCATTGTGTACAATTACCGCGACTATCGATTCAAGAATGAGACGGACCGCACCTACCAACTGCTGGTGTGGACGGACGAGGATCATCTTTTCGGCGAACTGCGTGCCGAGCGCCCCATTCCTTATCAATATAATATATATACGCAGGACGAGAAGTTTGTTAGGGAGGCGGATGGCCATATCTACCGTACGGGAACCGTTGTCAGAGAGACGCTCGACGCTGGCGACAAGCGTTTGCTGGGCAGGGATGTCATTCAGCAGAACCATGCTCGCGTTGTGTATGAGATGGAACTGGACGAATAGCAGGAAGAGTATGAATAATTATTCTTTGTGGTGTTGTATTTTATGAATAAAAGTGCTTTTTAGAATAAAAAAAGCTTTTCTAGGTGAATAATTTCGACTTTTTGTGTGAATATTCACATAAAAACTGTATCTTTGCAGTCGCTTTCGAAAAAATCATGGTTCATATAATAATAAATAAGGTATATGGCAGTAGGTAAAAAGGACGGCAGACTGGAGATCATAAAGATGATAGTGTCCAGTCAGGAACTATCCACACAGGAGGAACTGCTGCAGCAGTTGGACATTGCCGGATATCCAACCAGTCAGGCTACTCTGGTGCGCGACTTGCGTCAGCTGCATATCGTAAAGGGATATAACGACCGGGGTAGGAATGTATACCTCATGCCTGACGAGCAGCGCTACAGGAAGGTGAGCGACACGCATGTCACGGTCGATTCGCTGAACCGACTGGGTGTGACGAATGTGCATTTCAGCGGTAACATGGCTGTGATACACACTCCACCTGGGCATGCATCGCACGTGGCATACGACATAGACAATGCCGAGGTGACGGGAGTGCTGGGGACGATAGCGGGCGATGATACGATATTTCTAGTGTTGAAAGAAGGAGCCGATAGGGCTGCGGTGTTGGATGAATTAAGTTTGATAGCAAACAAATAATGGAAAACGAAATTAAAGTGATGGTGGCAGAACCCGAGCACGAGGTTTATGTAGACACCATTTTGGATACAATACGTGAGGCTGCCAAGAAGCGTGGTACGGGTATAGCAGAGCGCACACACGAATATGTGGCCACAAAGATGCGTGAGGCAAAGGCCGTGATAGCTCTCTGCGGTGATAAGTTTGCTGGGTTCAGCTACATCGAGACGTGGGGCAACAAGCACTACGTGACGACGAGCGGACTGATTGTGCATCCCGACTATCAGGGTATGGGTGTGGCAAAACGCATCAAGGACTATACCTTCACGCTGGCTCGTCTGCGTTGGCCTAATGCCAAGATATTCAGCTTGACGAGCGGTGATGCCGTGATGAAGATGAACACGGCCTTGGGCTATGTGCCTGTCAGCTTCAACCAGCTGACCGACGATGAGGCTTTCTGGCGTGGATGCCAGGGGTGTGTGAACCATGACATTCTGGAGCTGAAGAACCGTAAGTTCTGCGTATGCACCGGTATGTTGTGGGACCCCGACAAGCATCATGGCGAGCCCACCAGTCTCGAGGTGATCAAGGACATCATGAGGACGCTGGTGCTGAGGGGGATAGAATGACCCCCATCCTGCACCCTCCCCGAGGGGAGGGGGGATGTAAAGACTCACTTAAAGTAGGTAGAAAAGTAGAAGGTGAGTGGCTGATAAATAGAAGGTAAAAAGGAAGTGATAAAACTAAGTCAAATAATAAACAATATAAAAACTGGGCTAACCCCTATCCAGTAATTGTAACCGCTTCCCCCTGAAGGGGGACGGGAGGGGGTCTGTTATGGCAAAAAAGAAAGTAGTGGTCGCCTTCAGCGGCGGTCTGGACACGAGTTACAATGTGATGTATCTCACCAAGGAGATGGGATACGAGGTTTATGCAGCATGCGCCAATACGGGTGGTTTCAGCGCTGAGCAGCTGAAGCAGAACGAGGAGAACGCCTACAAGTTGGGTGCTGTGAAGTATGTCACACTCGACGTGACACAGGAGTACTATGAGAAGTCGCTCAAGTACATGGTATTCGGTAATGTGTTGCGCAACAACTGTTATCCCATCTCGGTAAGCTCGGAGCGTATCTTCCAGGCACTGGCCATCGCACGCTATGCCAAGGAGATTGGTGCTGATGCCATCGCTCACGGTTCTACCGGTGCTGGCAACGACCAGATCCGTTTCGATATGACCTTCCTCGTGAAGGCTCCCGGTGTGGAGATCATCACCTTGACACGCGATAAGAACCTCTCTCGTCAGGAGGAGGTGGACTATCTCAACGCCAATGGCTACTTCGCCGACTTCACCAAGCTGAAGTACTCGTACAACGTGGGTATCTGGGGTACCTCTATCTGCGGTGGCGAGATTCTTGATTCAAAGCAGGGTCTGCCCGAGACGGCTTATCTGAAGCACGTCACCAAGGAGGGTCCCGAGACCTTGACGCTGGGCTTCGACAAGGGTGAGCTCTGCTCGGTGAACGGCGTACACTATGACGATAAGATCAAGGCCATCCAGGAGGTGGAGAAGATTGGTGCAGCTTACGGCATCGGTCGCGACTGCCACGTGGGTGACACCATCATCGGCATCAAGGGTCGTGTAGGTTTCGAGGCAGCAGCTCCCATGCTCATCATCGGTGCTCACCGTTTCCTGGAGAAGTACACCCTGTCTAAGTGGCAGCAGTATTGGAAGGAGCAGGTTGCCAACTGGTATGGTATGTTCCTGCACGAGAGTCAGTATCTGGAGCCCGTCATGCCCGATATCGAGGCTATGCTGACCAGCAGCCAGCGCAACGTGACGGGTGAGGTGACCCTCGAGCTGCGTCCCCTCGGCTTCCAGACCGTAGGCGTTGACTCTCCCAACGACCTCGTCAAGAATAAGCTAGGTGAGTATGGTGAGACGGCCAAGGCTTGGTCTTCGGAGGATGCCAAGGGCTTCATCAAGGTTACCTCAACACCTCTGCGTGCCTACTATCTGGCACATCCTGACGAGGAGAGATAAGAAGAAATTCATAATTCACAATTCATAATTCATAATTAAGCCAGCGCAGTGCGCCTCCTACAATGTGTGCTCCCTGTCAGGTGAGTTGAGGGGTAGGTAGCGCGATGTGGCTTGATAAGAATAATTTTATGATAAGAGTAGGTATTCTGGGTGCAGCAGGTTATACAGGTGGAGAACTGATCCGCTTGCTGCTGAACCACCCTGAGGTTGAGATTGTGTTTGCCAACAGCGAGAGCAATGCTGGCAATAAGGTATATGATGTACACGAGGGACTGCTGGGCGACACCGAACTGGAGTTCAGCAGCGAGATGCCCTTCGACAAGGTCGATGTAGTGTTCTTCTGCTTCGGACATGGCAAGAGTCGCCAGTTCCTGAGTGAACACACCATCCCTGAGCAGGTTAAGATAATCGACCTGGCACAGGACTTCCGCATTGCCGATGGCGACCATGATTACGTTTACGGTCTGCCCGAGACACATCGTGCTGAGATCATGGCCTGCAAACATCTGGCTAACCCCGGCTGCTTTGCCACCTGCATCCAGTTGGGATTGCTGCCCTTGGCTAAGGCTGGCTTGTTGACCCACGACGTGAGTGTGAATGCCATCACAGGCAGTACGGGTGCCGGTCAGAAGCCAGGTGCTACCACACACTTCTCTTGGCGCAATAATAACTTTTCAACTTATAAACTCTTCACGCACCAGCATCTGCACGAGATATGCCAGACGATGAACGAGCTGCGTCCTGCCGAGGCACCCCGTGTCATCGACACGCTCAACGAGGGCTTCCCCGTAGAAAACTCTCCCCTCGGGGAGATGGAGGGTGTCACCATCGACTTCATCCCCTATCGTGGCGATTTTGCCCGTGGCATCTTCTGCACCGAGGTCATCACGCTCGACAAGCCCATGGAGGCTACCGATGTTGTCGCTCTCTACAAGGACTTCTACAAGGACGCCGCCTTCACGCATTACAGCGACAAGGCACCCGACCTGAAGCAGGTGGTCAATACCAACAAGGCACTTGTGCATGCCGATGTGTTCGGCCGTAAGGTGGTGGCGACCTCGATGATCGACAATCTGCTGAAGGGAGCCGTGGGTCAGGCCGTGCAGAATATGAACCTGATGTTCGGGCTGGACGAGAAGGCTGGATTGAACCTGAAGGCAAGTGCATTTTAATACTCACACGAAGGCACGAAGGGCACGAAGAAAAGGTTTCCTTCTGCAAAAGAATAACAACTTCGTTTTCTTCGTGTCTTCGTGTGCAAAACTATGATATTATGAATCTATTTGACGTATATCCCCTTTTCGACGTGACCATTGCCAAGGGCAAGGGTTGTCATGTATGGGACGATAAGGGTCAGGAGTATCTGGACCTTTATGGCGGTCATGCTGTCATCAGCATCGGCCATTGTCATCCTCACTATGTTGAGAAGATGACCGAGCAGCTCAATACCTTGAGCTTCTACAGCAACAGTGTGAAGAACCCCTTGCAGGTGCAGCTGGCAGAGCGATTGGGCAAGGTGAGCGGATATGAGGACTATCAGCTCTTCCTCATCAATAGCGGTGCCGAGGCTAACGAGAATGCCTTGAAGCTGGCTTCGTTCTACAACGGTCGTACCCGTGTGCTCAGTGTGGAGAAGGCCTTCCATGGCCGTACCTCGCTGGCAGTCGAGGCTACTGCCAATCCCAAGATTATCGCACCTATCAATGCCAACGGCCATGTCACCTATCTGCCCATCAACGACCTTCCCGCTTGGAAGGCCGAGATTGAGAAGGGTGACGTTTGTGCTGTCATCCTGGAGTGCATCCAGGGCGTGGGCGGCATACGCATGGTCGAGGCCGACTTCCTGAAGGGACTGCGCGAGCTGTGCGATGCCACCAACACGGTGCTCATCTGCGACGAGATACAGTGTGGCTATGGCCGCAGCGGTAAGTTCTTCGCACATCAGCATCTGGGTGTGAAGCCCGATATGATAACCGTGGCCAAGGGCATCTGCAACGGCTTCCCCATGGGCGGCGTGCTCATCTCGCCCAAGTTCAAGCCCGTATACGGTCAGCTGGGTACTACCTTCGGCGGCAACCATCAGGGTTGTGCCGGTGCACTGGCTGTGCTGGATGTCATCGAGCAGGAAGGACTGGTTGAGAATGCTGCCAAGGTTGGTGCACACCTCATCAGCGAGTTGAAGAAGATGATGGCTGAAGGCCCCTCTAATTCTTCCGAGGGAGAGGTCGTGCCTCAGATCGTCGATGTACGCGGCGAGGGCTTGATGATAGGCATCGAGCTGAACGTGCCCTACAAGGAGGTGCGTAGCAAACTGCTCTTTGAGGAGCATGTCTTCACCGGCTGTTCGGGTACCAATGTGCTGCGTCTCTTGCCTCCCTTGTGCCTGAGCATGGCCGAGGCCGACGAGTTCCTGACCAAGTTTAAGAAGGTATTGGGATGAAACGTGTTGTTGTGAAGGTGGGCAGTAATGTGCTCACGCAGGCAGGCGGCAAACTCAATGTGACGCGTGTCTCGGCTCTGGTTGACCAGATAGCGTGGATGCGCCACCATGGCTATGAGGTGATTTTGGTGACCTCTGGAGCCGTGGCGTGTGGACGTCGCGAACTGCTCATCGACCACGAACTGGACTCTGTCGAACAACGTCAGCTGTATTCGGCTGTGGGACAGGTCAAGCTGGTGAACCTCTACTACGACCTCTTCCGCGAATACGGAATGCATGTAGGTCAGGTGCTGACGATGAAGGAGAACTTCCAGACCGACGAACAGTATCAGAACCAGCGTGCCTGTATGGAGGTGATGCTGCAGAATGGTGTCATCCCAGTGGTGAACGAGAACGATACGGTGTGCGTCACCGAGCTGATGTTTACCGACAACGACGAACTATCGGGTTTGATAGCCAAGATGATGAAGGCCGAGCGCCTCATCCTGCTGAGTAATATCGATGGTGTCTATACCGGCGATCCCAGCGATCCGCAGTCGGAGTTGATTCGCACTGTCAAGCCTGGCGAAGACCTCTCGCAGTACATCCAAGCCAAGAAGAGCAGTGCCGGACGCGGTGGCATGGCTTCGAAATACCACACAGCCAGCACGCTGTCCAAGGAGGGTGTGTGTGTCGTCATTGCCAATGGTGAGCGTGAGAACATCCTTGTAGACCTTATCAACAACGCTGCCGAGACTCCACATACTGAATTCCAAGCATCATGAAGTCTATATTTGAAAATTCCAAGAAGGCAAGCCGCGAGTTGGCGCTGCTTTCCGATGAGCGCAAGAACGCTATATTAAATAAGGTGGCCGATGCCATTGCCGTGCATCAGGCAGAATTGCTGGCTGCCAATGCCCTCGATTTGGCTAAGATGGATCCCGAGAATCCTCTCTACGACCGTCTGCAGCTCACCGAGAGCCGACTGGAGGGTATTGCCTCGGACATGCGCAATGTGGCCAAGCTGCCTTCGCCCCTAGGATATGTCACAAACGAGCGTACGCTGGAGAATGGTCTCTATCTGCGTCGCATCTCGGTGCCCTTCGGTGTCATCGGCATGGTGTACGAGGCACGTCCCAATGTATCGTTCGATGTCTTCAGCCTTTGTTTCAAGAGTGGAAACGCCTGTGTGCTGAAGGGCGGCAAGGATGCCGACGAGAGCAACCGCGCCATCGTGGCACTGATACACGATATCCTGAAGGAAGAGGGTGTCAATCCCTCGGTCGTTGAACTGCTGCCTGCCACCCACGAAGCCACTGGCGCGATGCTCAATGCGGTGGGTTACATCGACCTATGCATCCCACGTGGTGGTAAGAAACTCATCGAGTTTGTGCGCGATAACGCTCGTGTGCCTGTCATCGAGACGGGGGCTGGTGTGGTGCATGCCTACTTCGACAAGGATGGCGACCTGGAGATGGCTAAGCGCATCGTGAACAATGCCAAGACACGCCGCGTGTCGGTGTGCAATGCCTTAGACTGCCTTCTGGTACATGCCGATAGGGTAGGCGAGCTGCCTGAATTGGTGGCCCCCCTCTTGAAGCAGGAAGGTAAGCCCGCAGTGACGCTGCATTGCGATGAGCGTTCGGCCGCTGTGCTGGGACTCTCAGCCTCGGACGAAGATGGGCTCTACGGCCGTGAGTGGATGTCGTACGACCTCAGCATCAAGGTTGTTGATTCGCTTGATGAGGCTCTCGACCATATTCGTCAGTATAGCAGCGGTCACTCTGAGTGTATCGTTACGGCCAACGAACAGGCTGCTCAGCGCTTCCGCAACGAGGTGGATGCTGCTTGTGTCTATGTCAATGCACCTACGTCGTTCACCGACGGTGCACAGTTCGGCTTGGGTGCCGAGATTGGCATCAGTACACAGAAGCTGGGACCTCGTGGTCCCATGGCATTGGAGGAGATGACCACCTACAAGTGGCTCATCGATGGCAACGGGCAGGTGAGGTAGACCCCCTCCCGTCCCCCGTTAGGGGGAAGCAGAATGTGAGACCTCGCTAAGGACAATGTGTGGGGAGAGAAGGGAATGTGAGATCTCCTTCAAAGAGAGAGGGAAAGATAAGAGTTGGTTAGAAGGAAATGATAGAATTTGGTCTGAATTAAAACAACATAAGAACTGGGCTAACCCCTATCCAGTGATTGTAACCGCTTCCCCCTAAGGGGGACGGGAGGGGGTCTGATTATGAAAACATTCCTTAATGTACAAGACTTGGGCGACCTGCGTACCGCCCTTGATGAGGCTCTTGAAATAAAGAAAGATCGCTTCAAATATGTTGAGCTGGGCAAGAACAAGACTGCTCTGCTCGTGTTCTTCAACAATAGTCTGCGCACACGTCTCTCGACACAGAAGGCTGCCCTCAACCTGGGTATGAACGTCATCGTGCTGGATGTCAATGCTGGTGCGTGGAAACTCGAGACTGAGCGTGGCGTCATCATGGACGGCGACAAGAGCGAGCATCTGCTCGAGGCTATCCCTGTCATGGCCAGCTACTGCGATGTCATCGGTATCCGCTCGTTTGCGGGGTTGAAGGATCGTGAATACGACTATGCCGAGACCGTCTACAACCAGTTTGTGAAGTACAGCGGCAAGCCTGTCTTCGCCATGGAGACTGCCACCGTGCATCCCCTTCAGGCCTTTGCCGACTTGATAACGATTGCGGAGCACGTGGCCCCCGAGGGTGACGCTTCCCGTCCCATCAAGGTTGTCTTGACATGGGCTCCCCATCCCAAGAGCCTGCCACAGGCTGTTCCCAACTCATTTGCCGAGTGGATGGTGGCTGCCAGCAAGTGTGACAATCTGCTCTCCTCTCCCTCGGGTGAGGCTGGCAGAGGAATTGAATTCGTCATCACGCATCCCAAGGGCTATGAACTCGATCCTAAGTTTGTGGGCGACGCCAAGGTGGAGTACGACCAGATGAAAGCCTTCGAGGGTGCCGACTTCATCTATGCCAAGAACTGGAGCTGTCCTGGTGTGACAGAGCCCGATAAGTACGGTCAGATTCTTGAGGACTATCACAACCTGCTCGACTGGACCGTCTCTGAGCGTCAGATGGCTGTCACCAACAATGGCAAGTTCATGCACTGTCTGCCTGTGCGCCGTAACATGATCGTCACCGACGATGTCATCGAGAGCGAGAACTCACTCGTCATCCCCGAGGCAGCCAATCGCGAGATTTCTGCCACGGTGGTACTGAAGCGCATCTTGGTTAATTCATAATTCACAATTCATAATTCATAATTAGGCTAGCGCTTGGGTTCGTCGGTAATCCACAATGCATAATTCATAATTGGCTGGCGCGGTATCAAACTGCGTCAGCCAATTATGCGTTTGGGAGTAGCGTCACTGTGAACTCTTCTAAGCGCTAGCCAATTATGAATTATGAATTATGCATTGTGAATTACTTCAACCCTGCTTTGAGCGAGCGTATCACGGCGCTGTTGAAGCCGGCGTGATCCAGTTCGTTGAGCCCCTTGATGGTGACGCCGCCAGGTGTGGTAACCTTGTCGATGGCCTCCTCGGGATGCCAGCCTGTCTCCTTCAGCAGACTTACTGCACCCTGCATGGTTTGCAATGCTATCTGCTTGGCCTGGTTGGGGTAGAAGCCCATCTCGCATCCACCCTCCATCTGTGCGCGGATGTAGCGCATCACGTAGGCGATGCCACAGCTGGCCATCATCATGCCGGGACCTACTAGGTTCTCGGCCACTACGAGTGTGTCACCATCCAGGTCATACAGTGCCTTAACCTTGGCCAGGTTCTCGTCGCTGGCCGTCTTGCCCTTGGCAATGAACGACATGCTGGCTCCGAACTCAGCTGCGATGTTGGGGATGACGTAGAAGTACTGTCCGTCGCGTCCCAGTGTCTCTGCCAGTTTGTCGGTGGTGAAGTTAGCTGCGTCACTCACGATGAGCTGCTTCTCGGTGTCCAGCACATCCTTCAGTTCCTCCAACACGACGGGCATGAGCCAGGGCTTGACCACGATGACCACGATGTCGGCATCCTTGACGGCTGCCACGTTGTCGGTGGTGGTGTCCAAAGTGGGATATTTCTGTTTGAAGTCGGCAAGCAGTGCCTCGTTCTTGTCTGCAATGGTGATATTCTCAACTTTTCCGCTTTTTGCCCATCCGTGAATGAGCGCGCCACCCATGTTTCCGGCGCCAATAACTGTTAGTTTCATGTGATTTGTAGTTTTAAGTTATTTGTTGCAAAGTTACAAATTTTCCCGCAAGAATGGCTAAGTAGATTTTTTTATTTGATTTTTTTTCGTATTTCTTTCTCCTTTCGTGCTAAAAGTATTATATTTGCACGCTTTATCTATGCAATCAACCATAAAAGTTTAGAATTGTAATACTATGAGTACATTCGAAGATCATTCTCATGATATAGAGCTGCTGACCAGTGTCAAACCTTATGTGATTGGTTTGTGCGTGATGGAACATAGCGCCCTCTTCGGCATTGTAGATGCTCGCGGCGATGTGTTGTGTTCCGAGAGTGTTCCTATGTCTGATTACCCTGAACCCACTGCGTTTGTATTTGATATCTGCGACCGTCTGTTGCCTATGATAGAGAAATGTGGCGGATTGGAGAGAATCAAGGCGATGGGTATCTCGGCTTGTAGTGGTAACAATCGGAATGGCTGCATCGAGAATCCTTCCAACCTTAAGTGGGGTGGTAAGATTCCCTTGGCCAAGATGTTCCAGGGCAGTCTGGCTATACCCGTGTCATTGCTGAACGATGCTACGGCAGCTGCCATGGGTGAGATGACATTCGGTGCGGCTCATGGTTTGCAGAACTTCGTGGCAGTGTCTGTCAATGTAGGTCTGGGTGCTGGTATCTTTGTCAACAATCGTGCTGTGCTTGGCTACAATGGACGTGTGGGCGAGATTGGTCACGTCACCATCTTCCCCGGAGGTCGTGCTTGTGGTTGTGGCAAGGAGGGCTGTCTGGAGAGCTATGTGAGCCGCCGAGGCATCATTGACAATCTCTTTGAACTGTTTAAGACGTATCCCGAGTTGACAAGCACACTGCGACAGGTGAAGAAAGAGGATATGACCATCGATATGATTGCCGAAGCTGCGGAAGCTGGCGACGAAGTAGCAAATAAGGTGTTGAATTATTCGGGCGAACTGCTTGGCAAGGCTCTTGTTCCGGTTGCCTCTTTTATCAATCCCGAGGCTTTCGTCCTGTGTGGCGAGGTGGGAACCAAGTGCGGACGCTTTATGCAGCGTGCCATCCTTGAGGCCCTCAATGTTAATCTGTTCTCGCAGATGAAGTGGCAGACACGTGTGCTGCTGTCATCACTCGACCTGAGCGAAGCTCCTCTGCTCTATGCTAGCGCTGAAGCTTGGAACACCAAGGCGGTGTGAGAGCAGAGAAGGGTAGTAAAAGGGTATAAAACGTAGTAAAAGGGTGGTAAAAAGGACGATAGAGTATCGCTAGAAGTAATTCGTAGAGAAATATAAGACAAAAAAAAGTAGTAAAAGGGACGTGATGAGTTAATCAGTATCGTCCCTTTTACTACTTTTTTTCTACCCTTTTACTCCTCTTTTACTCCTCTTTCAACTACCCTTTCACTACCTTTTTTAAGAACCATTCTTCTGCCACCGGCAGGAACAGTGCGTGCCCGTCTTTGTTGAGGTGGGCATGGTCGTTTACGCCGTTGCCCTGGAAGTACTGACGACGGAACTCGTCGTCGCGCACTTTGATGATGCAGTCCTTTGAGTGGTTCCACAATACGGGGATGTGGTGCTTCTGACACGCCTTCTTAATGGCTTCGCTGACGGGTGCAAAGCCGGGTACGTCGACATACCAAGGTGTGACGAAGCCGATGCGAGCTTTGGGACAGTGCTTCTCGATGCCGCAGAGCATTGTCTCGAGCGAGTCGCAGAACATAGCCAGCGAGTCACGGTTATTACCCACCTTCACGGCATCGTTATGTCCGGCAATGATCAGTACGTAGTCGGCGTCCTGGTCCATTGCCTTGTAGCGCTGCCACATGGCGGGGCCGAAGTTGAACTTACCGTCGTGGGTGCGATCGAAGGCTATGCACGAACCGTTGCGGCCATAGTTCTGGTACACCATGCCCATCTTGTCGGCCAGCATAGCATGCCAGGTGTTCTCCTTTGCATCACGATGGTTGGCCACATACGAGTCGCCGATGACGTTGATGATGGGCTTCAGGTGACCTTTCACGATATCTTTTCGCTCTATGACCTTTATCTCGTCGAGGTTTAATAGATAGCTGCCCTTGGCGGCATCTAGCACCTCGCGCTGCTCCTTCTGCAGGTAGATGGGTGCATCCTTGCCGAGAGGCAGAACCTTCAGTTCTATGCGCTTGCCAACGAGGTCGGACAGGCGTACCAGCATCGTCTTGCCGTTCCAGAAGTTATCCTGTACCAGTACGCCGTCGGCATAGAGGCGGGCGCAGTCGCCACGATATGAGATGGAGAGGAAGAGATTATCCAAAGACTCTCTGCTGTTGCCAGCAGATGAAGCACTTGAGGCGGGAACCTTGATCTCCCACACGGCAGCCTGCTCGAAGTCGGCATCCGTAGGCTGAGCAGCCACCTTTTGTGTGCCTATGGGTACGTTTCGGAGTTTGCCTTCCTGTTTCAGCTGCGTTGTCTCTACCTTATATATATTAATAGGTGTCCAAGTCTCCTCCACGATGCTGTTGCCGTCAGCATAGAGGATACCGCTGTCGGCATAGTGCATCTTGCCACCGATGGCGTAGGCCTTCATAGCTTTGGTGGGCGAGAGTACGGTGATGGTCTTGCCGCCTACGTTGAGGCTCTGGTCAGCCTTGACGGTGTAGCGCTTGCCGTTGATGGTGAGGTTGGCTGCCGATGACGTTTTGCCCTTTTGTGTAGCCTTATTCAAGGCAATGAAGTACAATCCTCCGTCGGCTTTGGCGAAGGGCTGCACCTCTTCGCTCGTAATGGTGAGACCTTCCCACACCATATTCTGTGGCGTGATGCTAGCCTGTCCCTCCTCGTTGAGGATGCGCACATAGTCGTTGCGGAACACAAAACAGCCGCGACGGGCGTAGTGCTCGCTCATGGTGTCGACAAGCATCTGACTCAGCTCGTCGCCCCAGTCGGCCAGGAACTGATGCACCCAGCGTGTCTCATTCCACGACACACTGTTGGGTTGTCCCATCTCGCCCAGGATGGTTTGGAAGTCGTAGGTCATCAACGGCATATCGTTGTAGTTCGTCACCGTGCTGGCCTGTGTCTCTGCCATGGTGTGATAGGGGCTGAGCGGATTGGTGCCGCCGTGGTACATGTAGTAGCCCGGCAGATTGCTGCCACTGCCCAGTTTGCACACACACAGGGGCATCGCCTCGCGACCGCTCATGTTGATGCGACGATGGTAGCTGGGCATCATGCCGCCACCCAGTTCGCAGGTGAGGTAGGGGTAGGAGAGGCGGTTCTGTTCTCCAAGAGTGGAGGGGCTGGCTGCATCCGTCATCTCGTCTTTGCTGAATGTCTCTGTGGCAATCGTGCCACTCACCTTGCCCTCCTTCATGACGAAGGCTTGTGGGTACTCGCCCGGCATGTCGGTCAGTTTGCGGTCCCAGAAGCCGTCGGCATAGTCGCCGTAGAGAGGTAGTATCTTGCCGAACTCAGCCTTGCCGTTCATAGCGGGCCAACCCGTACGGGTGTAGATGGGTGCGTCGAGTCCAGCTTTCTTGGCGAGGTCGAGCAGGGTGGTGAAGTAAGCCCACGGACCGCGGCACTCGTTCTCGATCTGCACGCCGATGATGGGACCACCATCCTTCCACATCAGTCCGTTGACCTGCGCACCAATCTGGTTGTACAGCTTGGCTGTGGCCTCGATGAAGCCCGGAGCCGTAGAGCGCAGTCCGTATTGTTTCTTGTCCTGTGCAGCCTTCTTCACCAGCCAGCAAGGCATGCCGCCCTGGTACACCTCGCCGTGGCAAAAGGGACCGATGCGCAGCACTACGGGCATGTCGGCCTCCTTGCACATCTCGATGAAGCGACGCAGGTTCTTATTGCCGCTCCAGTCCCATTGCCCTTCCACCTCGTCTTCGTGGTGAATCCAGAATACATAAGTGGCCAGTACGGTGACGCCACCTGCCTTCATCTTCAGTATCTCGCGTTTCCACTCGCGCTCCGGCACACGGCTGAAGTGCATCTCGCCCATGACGGGGATGACAGCCTTGCCGTTCATCACCACTCCCTGACTGTTGACCAATACGCTTTGGCCAGCGGGATTGGTGGCAGTGCCCATGCTGAAGTAGGGACCGGATTGTGCAAAGGACAGGGTGGAGAATGTCAGTGATAATAGATTTGATAGAAGAATATGCTTGTATCTCATGAGTGGTAATGGTATGTTTCCGTTCTATAATATATAATTGTGGTAAGTGTATACCTGGCTTGATGGTTTAATATACGTCAATCCATTTGAACGACATTTTGTTTTCTTTTATATATTTGTCGATTTTCTCTTTGTTGAAGCCGATGCCGATAATATCTTTTAAGAATTTTTCTTTATCATACTTGCGAATATGCGTGAAGCTAATGATGGTGGTGTGTGTGTTTAGCAACTCAAGATACGCTTGCATTTGTGCTTCATATAGCATTCTTTCTGTTTGAACTTTCGTTTCGTCCATATCAGGGGTTATGTTTGGCGATAAATTGGCCATAGTCTCGGTGAAATGTTTGTGACTGTCTACGCATTGATTATATGTGTAGGAATATGCCACAGAGTCATTTTCAAACGATACGAACGAGAATTTTACAGAAGGTTTGCTGTATCTGTCGGAAACCATTTTTCTTAAATCATCGTATGTGTCGTAGAATGGGTTTTCTGTAGGAGGTGTATATTCCACCTTTATGTATGACGTGACAGTGTCCATGTAGTTGTATTTGTAATACCATGCTCCGCTAATCATGCATAACAATACTACAATAATACATAGTATGATTATGTTTTTTCTTTTCATAGTTCTTTTTTGTTATTCAAAAAACTTTGTGAATGCCTTGATGCAGTATTCGTGGTCTTTGACGCTGCCTGTCTCGCGCACAGAGTGCATGCCGAGGATGGGGTTGCCCATGTCCACGCCACGCAGGGGGAGCGATGAGGCGAGGATGTTGCCGAGCGTGCTGCCGCCAGCCACGTCGCTATGGTTGACGAAGCGCTGACATGGAACGCCGGCCTCGCGGCAAATCTCGGCGAAGATGGCAGCCGAAACGGCATCGCTGGCGTACTTTTGTGCTGCATTGAACTTGATGACGGGACCGCCACCCAAGACGGGATGGTTCGTCGGGTCGTACTTCTCCGAGTAGTTGGGGTGCCATGCGTGGGCGTTGTCGGCCGATACCATGAAGGCCAGTTCGATGGCTCTCATCATATTCTCGCGCGAGCCGGCCAAGCGCTCTATCATGCTGGCGAGGAAGGGACTGCCTGCTCCCTGCTTCGTCTGACTGCCCGTCTCCTCGTTGTCGAAAATGGCGAGGATGTTGGTGACGGCAGGAATTCTTCTTTCTTCTTTCTTAATTCTTAATTCTTCATGCAAGAGTGCCTCCAGTCCCGCATGCACCATGCTCAGGTCGTCAAGGCGTCCGGCCGAGATGAACTCGTTGTGTACTCCCACCGTGCAGGCAGGCGTACTGTCGTAGAGGTAGAGGTCGAAGTCGAGAACCTCGCTGGCCTCGATGCCCAGTTCCTCGGTGATGACGTTCATCAGTAGGTTGTCATATTCCAGTCTACTGTTGACAATGCCCAACAGCGGCAGCATATCCTTCTGCTTGCTCAGCTTCACGCCGTCGTTGACCTGACGGTTGAAGTGTATGGCCAGGTTGGAGATGACGAGCAGCGGACGCTTCACGTGCAGCAACTTCGTCTCGGGATGCATGGCATCCTTGCCACGCACGATGACACGTCCGGCAAGACTCAGCGGACGGTCGAACCATGTCGACATGATGGGACCTCCATACACCTCGGTGTTCAGCTTCACGATGCCACCCTCGCACGTCATCTCTGCATTCGGTTTGATGCGGAAGGTGGGTGAGTCGCAGTGTGCGCAGATGAGGTGGAAACCAGCCTCCTCCATGGGTTGCTGGCCAATGTGGAAGGCATAGATGCTCGAGTCGTTCTTGGTGACGTACAGCTTGTCGCCGGGTTTCACTTCGCCCAAAGCAGCAGTGGCATCAATGCGCTTGTAGCCAGCAGCATCAAGACGTTTCGACACGGCCTGTACGGCCAGAAAATTCACGGGCGACTCCTGCAGGAAGTCAATCAGTCGGTTTATCATAAGTATTGTTTCAATTATCAATGAAAGGATTAACAATGGCAAAATTACAAAAAAAGCGTGGAACAGCAAAATAATTTTGCACTATGAATTATGAATTCTACACAAAATGATTCCTAGCCAGCCAGCTCTGGTATATTCATACAGCAAGAAGGACTCGCAAAGACGAGCCCTTCTTGCTAAGTTTATTAAGTTTATCATCGAACTGGTGGACCAGGTTCGTACAATTTTAATTGGCTGTTATCATTACTGAAGTCGGAAAATGACGGGAAGAACAAAGCGGGCACGCACGTTCTTGTTCTTATCCTTGCCGGGTGTCCAGTGTCCGGAGGTGAGCTTTACTATACGCACACTCTCGTCTTCGAGAGCCTTGGCAGCTTCGTTGAAGATTTCCTCGGTGAGGACTTTCTCTTTTACTGTTTCATCCTTGTCTACTGTAGTTGTCTTTTCCTTGGCATCCTTGGATAGTCCCTCTGGCTTGCTGACTCCCTTGATGACTTTGACTTCACTGACGCTTCCATCTGGCTCAATCACAAACTGAACAAACACACTGCCTATTATGCCCCACTCCTGAGCCAACTGTGGATAGGACATGTGGGTGGAGAAGAACTGGAAGAGCCCTGCGTCGCCTTCTTCGAATTGAGCTGGCACCTCAACCTTGTCGTATATTGTGGCATCCGTCGTCGCGCTATCCTTGACGTCGGTCGCCACGACCATCAATCCTGCGTCAGGCATCTCGGCCACCAGGATTTCGGTTTGTTGTACATCTGCCAGGGGCGAAGTGGCCGCCAAGGGCAACTTTTCTTGTACTTTTACTTGCACATCTGCAGCATTCTGCGTACCTTTGCTGCGCATTTCAGTCACTGTCTGCTCGATGGGCTTGATGAACTCGGGCGTAGCGAACGCGCAGAGCGACAGCGCGGCTACGGGTAGGACGTACAGCGCACGGCTGCGACGCCAGGGATTGGGATTTTGTTTTTGCATCATAGTAATACGTTTAACAATTGAACTATGGTTAAAGTTGTTGGCGAAAGTGTAGGAGCTGGAGCCAACAGCTTTATTTATTAATAGCATCTGGTAGGCGTGTGCCGACACACCTTGCTGCAGTACGTAGTCGTCGGCCTCGTATTCGTGCACGTCGCGCATACTAGCATCGAGCATGTAGCAGAAAGGGTTCCACCATTGCAGCATCTCGACCAGGGTAAGCAACAGGATGTCGTGCGAATGACGATGCATGATGTGTCCGCGTTCGTGCAGGATGATCTCGCGTCCGGCACGCTGGTAGTCGCTCTGGCTGATGACGATGTTGTGCAGCCAGCTGAAAGGTTTCACCGAGTCGGCATGACAATAGACGGTGACGCCATCCTCCTCGCGTTGCTGCCACAGACTGCCGCCACGAATGACGAAACCCATGCGCCCGAATTGTACAAGGCGAAAAAGCAGGACTACCATCATGCCCGTCACATAGACGATGCTGACAGCATCGAACCAGGAGAAGTGGCTGACTGATGGTCGGGGAGCCGAAGCGGTGACAACAAACTGGCGGATGGGGATGCCGGCATCTATCATCTGTTGCTGGGCAGCATGTACCACGGGATTGCCATCGAGCGACAAGACGGATATGTTGAACAGAGGTAAGACAAGCGAGAGCAGCAGAATGCCCAGCAATGTGAAACGGTTGAAATGCAGCAGTTTCTCCCGACGGAGCATAAGCGTGTAGGGCACGTAAAGCATTGTCAGTACAAAGGCCGACTTCAGGGTATAGAGAAACAGGTTTGTCATAGTTCGTCCTCCTCTTCTTTGTCTATCGTCAGGAGTATCTCCATCACTTCCTCGGGCGTGAGGTTTTCCTCCTTGACGAAGTAACTGAACATGGATTTGAGGCTGTTGCCGAAGAAGTTACGCTTGACACTCTGCATCGTCATGCGCGTGTACTCCTGGCGTGTCACCTTAGCCACGTACCATTGCGTCTTGCCCTCACCCTCCTTTTTGAAGAAGTCAACGAATCCCTTCTCGTAGAGTATCTTGAGATAGGTGGCGATGGTGGTATAGGTGGGTTTTGGGTCGGGATAGCGTTCCAGTATATCCTTTCCGCAGGCAGAGTGCCCGATGTCCCACAAGGCCGTCATCAGTTGGAATTCCGACTTGGTTAGTGTTCGGTCCGTTCGTTTCATAGATTTACTCTTTACTTGTTGCAATTCTGCTGCAAAGGTAAACGAATCTCTTCTATTTCGAATCGTTTAGAAATCGAAAACTTTCGAAAAGCGTGCGATTTTAACATTTATTATTCGAAATAGAAGCATGTTACGCTCCCAAAGGCAAACGAAACAATTAGGTGCAAGATGTTATTTCGTGAACGTAAATGCGTAGACGCACTTTTGGAGACGTTAAAAAGTCGTCATTAACAAAAATATGAGCATCTACATCACTTCCCGTATATTTTGTGTTTATGGTAGGTTTGGCGACATTGACATTGACTGGATGTGTTGAACTGAAGACTGCGACAGAAGGTTTCAGTTCTTCTACTATTGTGATGCTTATTGGATTGTATTTCGTCATATCCGCCTTGGAGGCAACCGGTTTCATGAAAGTGGTTGCTGCCAAGGTGCTTGGAAAGCCACGTAGTTACGTCCCCGCTGCATGGATGCACTACTTATCAGAATGTGAATTTTAACAGCACTAACAGTACTGGTTTATATCTGACAATAATGGAGGGTGCCCAAAAAGTCATACCCTCTTTACAAGACGTCACAAGACCTTCTTGTTCTCGATGGCTTTACGGAATAGTTCTGCATCAAAACGATAGAGCATAGCCGGGCGACCATTGTTCTGCAATGAGTCGCCTGTGGGTGTAATATACCCCATGGCCAGCATCTTCTTGTGGAAGTTGCGACGATCGAAGGTCTGTCCCAGGACTGCCTCGTAGATGGTCTGCAGCTGCGACATGGTGAAGGTGCTGTTCAAGAGACGGAAGGCCAGCGGTTCGTACTGTATCTTCCAGCGCAGGCGGTCGAGGGCCACGCGCATTATCTCAGCATGGTCGAAAGCCAGAGACGGCAGTTCGTCCACGGGGAACCATCGTGCCTCGGCAGCATCATCACCACCGATGACCTCGTAGTCGTCCTGACGCACAAAGGCCAGGAAGGCAATGGTGAGTACACGTTCGCGCGGATCGCGTTCCACACCGGTAAAGGCTTGCAACTGCTCGATATAGATGTCACGGACACCCGTCTCCTCCCTAAGCTCGCGCAGCGCACCCTGCTCGGCCGTTTCGTCCATATGGAGGAAACCGCCGGGGAAGGCCCAACTGTCCTTGTAGGGCTCTATACCTCTTTTAATTAATAAGGCACTCAGACCGCTTCCGTTGAAGCCAAACACCACACAGTCCGTCGTGACCGCGGGATGCGGATACTTGTAGCTATACATACGCTTATTCTGTTTTACGGCGCAAAGTTAGTCATTTTCTTCCTAAAAACCGCGCGCTTTGCGTACTTTTCACGCAAAAACAGGAAAATTACGCCATATTGTGTATTTTTTACGCAAATAATTTGGTGATTATTCGCAAATGCATTACCTTTGCGTCAGATTTACACAAAGAAGCGCTTGGAGAACGATGTAAACGAGTGTCGAACCATTCAAAAAAGAGAAGAACATGAAGACTGATGTAACAACAAAAAACACAGAGGACAAGAATCTGACCATACACAATGTAATCATACTGGATGCCTCAGGCAGCATGAGTGACATCTACGAACAGGCACTGGCAGGCGTGAACGAGACCATCAACACCATCCGCAGGGCAAAGGCCGACATGCCCGAGCAGGACCAGGCACTCTCGCTGGCCAGCTTTGCAGATGGCCTGCGGATCGTTTACAATGGAACAGCCATCGAGCGTGTGGGTGAATTCGGCAGAACGGACTATAGCACGCAAGGCAGCACGGCGCTCTACGATGCCATGGGCGAGATGCTCACCAGCGAGCGCAGAAGCGTGAAGCAGGGCGACAAGGTGCTGGTGACCATCATCACCGACGGCTATGAGAATTCTTCCAGAAAATGGGATGCCGAGAGCATCAGGCAGCTTGTTGACGAGCTGCGCAAGGATGACTGGGTATTCACCTACATCGGAGCCAACCAGGACGTGGAAGAGGCAGCCAGCACCATCGGCGTGCAGAACACCTATCAGTTCGAGGCCACCGTGGAGGGCACTATCGAGATGTTCGAGCGCGAGGGACGTGCCCGCCGCAACTGGAACGAACGCGTATATCGTGGTGAAGAGGACCTTGACACCGGCTACTTCGAGGAGGACGCCGAGGCGGCTGCCGCTCCCGATCGCGTCACTCCCGCCCGCATCGACAGTCTGCGCCCCAACGAGATATTCGTCTTCGGAAGCAACATAGCCGGCCAGCATACGGGAGGTGCGGCACAGACAGCCGTGCAGCGCTTCGGTGCCCGAATGGGACAGGCCAACGGCCCGCAGGGGCAGAGCTACGCCATCCCCACCGTAGGCTGCAGCAACAACGAGACGTACTGCCACGTACAAGAGTTCATCCAGTATGCCCTGAAGCACCCCGAGCTTCACTTCCTCGTCACTCCCATCGGATGCGGCAATGGGGGGTGGGATCCGCAGGACATGGCACGCTTCTTCCTCTGGGCTCGTGACATGCAGAACATCTCGCTACCCATCAGCTTCCGGCGTGTGCTCAACGGCATGCGAAAAGACACCTCCAAAAAGAAAACAACTTGGTGGGAAAGATTTAAGAAATCATGGCAAGGTAAGTAATAGTACCAAACAATACAGATACAAAAATGAAAGACCTACTCCTATCCGCTGCCATTGCCGACATCAGTGGCGTACCCTACGAGTTTGACCATCCCACGAAGAATTACGACAAGGTGGACCTCCTGCATGCCGAGGGCGACTATTCCGACGATACCGTCTGCACCTTCGCCTGTGCCGAAGCGTTCCTCAAAGACCTTGACGTGTCCGAGAATCTATGGAAGCGATGCCGACAGGATCCCAGGAGAGGCTACGGAGGCCGCTTCCATGGATGGCTGATGACGGAGGAGCGCATCCCTTACAACAGCCTGGGCAACGGAAGTGCCATGCGCTGTTCCTCTGCAGCCTTCATCGCCAAGGACGAAGAAGAATGCACCGAACTGGCCATACGTACAGCCATGCCCACGCACAACCACGAGGAGGGCATCAAGGGAGCCGTGGCCACAGCCCTGGCCATCTTCCATCTGCTGCACGGCAAGGACAAGGAATACATCAGGAACGAAGTCCTGGGAAAGTACTACCCCGAATGGCAGCACAAGAAGTATGCGGACTTTCACGACCACTTTCCTTTTGACGAGACCTGTCCGCTCACCGTCCCCCCAGCCATCATCTGCTTCCTGGAGAGCAAGGACTATGCAGACTGCCTGAAGCTGGCCATCGCGCTGGGCGGCGATGCCGACACGCTGGCGGCCATAGCCGGTCCCATGGCATACGCCCACTACAAGGTGATGCCGCAGGAACTCATTGACAACGCCAAGCAGAAGCTGCCGCAGTGGATGCTCGACTTGAACGAGGAACTCAACAACATGTGATTTGATTTTCGGGATAGCCTTACAGGCTCGACATCCAAACAAACATCCTAATAAAAATCTTTACTAAACTAAAGAAGAACCACCTTCATTTAAGAACAGTCAGCAAATGTTTGTTATATTAAACATTTTATATTATTGCTGTCCGATAAAAACGGGGGAGTGATTTAAAATAAAAAAGTTTTTTTTGCCCGAGAACTATCAAGGGTTCCACTTTTTGCTCATAACACATTGGGCAACAGTTGTTTATGGGTGTGGAACCCTTGGTGGAACCCCGTCCAAGGGTTCCACAAGGTTCCACAATTCTTCTCTCTCAAAACAAAACGAACTGCATCCACAAGTGGAACCCAGTGGAACCCTTAAGCGGGGTTCCACCGAGGGTTCCACCGGTGTAACAATCTGATTAGACGATACTTATATTCGAAAAGTGGAACCCTTGAACCTTTTTGGGCATAAAAAAACTTTTCGAGTTGTAAAATCATACTTGCAAAATGTGAACCAAGGGGGGCAGCCCCCATGATTCACGTGGCGAATGCGTCAAATGCGCAACAGCATTTTTTATTCCGCATGTGGCGGAAATTCTAATACTGCTGCGACATTTCTTTTTCAGCCATGTTGTTTTAGAGACGACGCAGCATCATTTGGGAACTGTCGCTGCATCAACCAAAAGTTCATGCTGCGAGTGCTAACCGTCCAGCCTAGGTTGGACGGTTGAAAACCGCAGCGAGATTTTTTGAAAACCGCAGCAGTAACGAACCGTCCAACCTAGGCTGGACGGTTAACTTGTGCAGCATCGTCATACAGAAAGCGCGACCAGTCATATCAGCTCTCGCAGCGATTATCACACAAAAACTGCTTCAAGTCACACCAAATCTATACTATTCGTGCAGAAATAACACTATGCAGCCTCAAGGTGTACCCTAAAAATAACAGGTAATGCTCCTGTCAAGCACCATGCAATATTCTTGCGAAAATGCATTGAAGATATTGAAATACAATAATATAAGTGGCTTGTCCGTGAAGTGTCAAAAAGTGTATAACAGCACAAAAGCACTATATCAGCACTGATTTCAGCACTACATAATACACTGTAATACAGAAATATATAAAATTAGTGTTGTTAGTACTGTTGATTTTGACGCAAAATTCCATATGTGTACTTGTGGAAATTGCGTGAGAGAATCTTTTCGGTTTATCCGCCGAAAGCGTAGTTTTATCTTTTTGTGCCAAGGAATAAAAAACGGATATGCAGCTTTTTCCACCGACCGACGTACGGCGCTCAGATGGATCTCGGCCGGCGGTCAGAGAATGGTCAAGGCTGCATTGAACTGTTCGTCGGATAGCAAAAAGCGATTGGTGTGGTTTGCTCTCTCTCTCGTGCGACTTTTGAAAAATACTAATCAAACGTCATAATAATAATGTAACATACAATTAATCTGTGGCATTGGTTGCATTTTATTTGCTTTTCCGCTCGCTTATTCGTAACTCTGACCTACGGTCTAAGTTACTTTCGCTCGGGAAAATCAAATTAAAATTGCATTTTATTTGCTTTTCCGCTCGCTTATTCGTAACCTTGACCTTCGGTCTAAGTTACTTTTGCTCGGGAAAACAAATTAAAATTGCATTTTATTTGCTTTTCCGCTCGCTTATTCGTAACTTTGCAAGCGTTATCAGGGGTGCGGCGCTCTGTTGGTGTCGCTGAGAATATACCCTAGGATCTGAACCGGATAATGCCGGCGTAGAGAGTATGAACGCAAAAAACTATCATTTTATGGCAAAGAAGATCGTAGTCAACAACGAGGAGACTAACGTGGAATGTGACAACATCATGCAGTTGGCACAGCAGTTGCAGTTGCCCGAACGGGGTGTGGCACTGGCAGTGAATAACAAGGTAGTGCCACGCTCGGCATGGGAAGAGACCACGCTGAACGAGGGTGACAAGGTGACCATCATCAAGGCTGCGTTTGGAGGGTGAAGGTAATTCGCAATTCATAATTCACAATTCATAATTCATAATTAGGCTGGCGCGATGTATCCTCATCCAACTATAAGTCCTCCCCTCGGGGAGTTAGAGGGGGCTAATTTATAATTAGGCTGGCGCGTCTTTAAATTATGTTACAATTCATCACACACTATACCGATATGATAGGCTATCTCGACTCCGTGCGCATAGCCTTGGAGGGCGGATGCCGCTGGGTGCAACTTCGCATGAAAAATGCCTCGGTGGATGAGATACGTCCTGTGGCTCTGGAGGCGCAGCGTCTGTGCCGTGAGGCAGGTGCCACCTTCATCATCGACGACCATGTGGCGCTGGTCAAGGAGATCGGGGCCGATGGCGTGCATCTGGGCAAGAACGACATGCCCATCGATGAGGCTCGCCGTATCCTGGGCCCTACATATATAATAGGTGGTACGGCCAACACATTTGAGGATGTACTGATGCACTATCATAACGGTGCCGACTACATCGGCTGCGGCCCCTTCCGCTTCACCACGACAAAAGAGAAGTTGTCGCCGGTGCTGGGGCTGGAAGGGTATCGTGACATTGTGGAGAAAATGAGTGCCGCGCAATTGTCCCTAGCAGGTTCTTCCCCCCTTGGGGGGATAAGAGGGGGGCATTTACCCATCGTTGCCATCGGTGGCATCACAGCCGACGACATTCCCAGCATCATACAGACAGGCGTGACGGGCATTGCCCTCTCTGGCACGGTGCTGCGTGCAGCCGACCCCGTGGCAGAGATGAAGAGGCTCATAGAAATCACAGAATCCTCGGGCTGCAGTAATCTCGAATAATCGAATAATCGATCTTTCGATTCCTCGAAGAATCGATTTCTCGAATTATCGAGCAATCGAAGAATCGAATTATTGAGTAGCCGAGCAATCGCTCCCTCTTGAATAATAACCGCATCAAATAAAACAATATAGATATGGACAAACTAATCATCGCCGGACGTGAGTTCAACTCCCGCCTCTTCCTGGGCACCGGCAAATTCAACAACAACGACTTGATGGCCAAGGCTATCGATGCCTCCGAGACCGAGATGGTGACGGTGGCCATGAAGCGCATTGAGTTGCAGGACAAGCAGGACGACCTGCTGCGTCACATCGTACAGAATCCCCGCATCCAACTGCTGCCCAACACCAGTGGTGTGCGCAACGCCGAGGAGGCTGTCTTCGCTGCGCAGATGGCGCGTGAGGCCTTCGGTACCAACTGGCTCAAGCTGGAGATTCATCCCGATCCCCGCTACCTGCTTCCCGACTCTATCGAGACGCTCAAGGCCACCGAGGAACTCGTCAAACTGGGCTTCGTCGTGCTGCCTTACTGCCAGGCCGACCCCACGCTGTGCAAGCATCTTGAGGAGGCCGGTGCTGCCACCGTCATGCCTCTGGCTGCTCCCATCGGCACGAACAAGGGACTCCGCATGAAGGACTTCCTGCAGATCATCATCGAGCAGGCTACCGTGCCTGTGGTGGTGGATGCCGGTATCGGTGCGCCCAGCCATGCGGCCGAAGCCATGGAGATGGGTGCCGACTGCTGTCTGGTGAACACAGCCATTGCCGTGGTAGGCGATCCCGTGCAGATGGCCGTGGCCTTCAAGGAGGCTGTCACTGCTGGCCGCCGTGCCTACGAGGCAGGTCTGGGTGCTATCAGCGATTGTGCCGAGGCAAGCTCACCCCTCACTGCGTTCTTAAACTAACTAGATGCTCTAGATGAACTAGTCTAGAATGTCTAGAGAAACTAGAACATCTAGAAAGTCTAGAAAATCTAAAAAAAACTAGAATGTCTAGAAAATCTAGAAGACCTAGAAATAAACAATAAGAAAAACTATGCCAAACGATAATAAAGCATACGCCAAGCGCGAGAAGGCTTACATGCAAGGTAAGCTGTTCCCCAATATCAAGGTTGGTATGACCAAGGTGAACCTGACACCCACCGTGGTGAAGGACGAGCATGGCATACCCCACACCGAACCCAACGCTCCCGTTTATATCTACGATACCAGTGGTCCGTTCAGCGACCCCAACATCGAAGTGGACCTGAAGAAGGGTCTTCCCCGTCTGCGTGAGCAGTGGATACTGGACCGTAACGACACCGAGCAACTCAGCGAGGTGACGAGCGAGTACGGCAAGCAGCGACTGGCCGACAAGAGTCTCGACTCACTGCGCTTCGAACACATCCAGTTGCCTCGCCGTGCACAGGCTGGCAAGCACATCACCCAGATGGCCTACGCCAAGGCGGGCATCATCACGCCCGAGATGGAGTACGTAGCCATCCGCGAGAACATGAACTGCGAGGAGTTGGGCATCCAGACCCACATCACCCCTGAGTTCGTACGCGATGAGATAGCTCGTGGTCGTGCCGTGCTGCCCGCCAACATCAACCATCCCGAGGCCGAACCAATGATTATCGGTCGCAACTTCCTAGTGAAGATCAATACCAACATCGGTAACTCTGCCACCACGTCGAGCATCGACGAGGAGGTGGACAAGGCCGTATGGTCGTGCAAGTGGGGTGGTGACACGCTGATGGACCTCTCTACCGGAGCCAACATCCACGAGACACGCGAGTGGATTGTCCGCAACTGTCCTGTGCCCGTGGGCACCGTGCCCATCTACCAGGCATTGGAGAAGGTGAACGGACGTGTGGAAGACCTCAACTGGGAGGTGTACAAGGATACGCTTATCGAGCAGTGCGAGCAGGGTGTGGACTACTTCACCATCCATGCCGGTATCCGTCGTCACAACGTACACTTGGCCGACTCGCGCCTGTGCGGCATCGTGAGCCGTGGCGGTTCGATCATGTCGAAGTGGTGCCTCATCCACGACCAGGAGTCGTTCCTCTACGAGCACTTCGATGACATCTGCGACATCGTGGCACAATACGACGTGGCCCTCTCGCTGGGCGACGGTCTGCGTCCCGGTTGTACGGCCGATGCCAACGATGCGGCACAGTTTGCCGAACTGGACACGATGGGCGAACTCGTCACCCGTGCCTGGGAGAAGAACGTGCAGGCCTTTATCGAGGGGCCCGGTCATGTGCCCATGCACAAGATCAAGGAGAATATGGAGCGCCAGCTCGACCACTGCCACGAGGCACCCTTCTACACGCTGGGTCCCATCGTCACCGACATCGCTCCCGGCTACGACCACATCACATCAGCCATCGGTGGTGCGCAGATTGCGTGGTTCGGTACGGCTATGCTCTGCTACGTGACGCCCAAGGAGCACTTGGCTCTGCCCAACCGCGAGGACGTACGTGTGGGTGTGGTGACCTATAAGATTGCGGCCCACGCAGCCGACTTGGCCAAGGGACATCCCGGTGCGCAGATCCGTGACAACGCCCTCTCTAAGGCTCGCTTCGACTTCCGTTGGCGCGACCAGTTCCACCTCTCGCTCGATCCCGAGCGCTCGCTTCAGTACTTCGAGGAGGCAGGTCATACCGATGGTGAGTACTGCACCATGTGCGGTCCTAACTTCTGCGCAGCCAAGCTGACGCATGATTTGAGGAAGATAAAGAAATAAAAAAAGACTCTCCCCCTAACCCCCTCCCTTTATGGAGGGGGGAGCTACCGCGGATAATGCGTGAAGGGTGTATAGAGAAGTGAGGCAATTAAGCATGGCTTCGCGCCAGCCAATTATGAAAAAGAGCCTCTTCTAACTCCGACTCATCGTTGGATGGGGATACATCGCGCAGCCTAATTATGAATTATGCATTATGAATTATGAATTGAGTAAACGTTATTCTCGCCACATCATCCTTGACGGCTTTGGTCGGGATGGACAGGAGAAGTTGCTGAATAGCAAGGTGCTGATTGTGGGTGCTGGCGGACTGGGTTCGCCCTGTGCCCTCTATCTGGCAGCTGCTGGTGTGGGCACGATAGGCATTGCCGATGCCGATGTAGTGTCGGTGAGCAATCTGCAACGACAGGTCATCCACTTCACCGACGATGCTGGGCACAATAAGGTGGACTCGGCTCGGGAGAAGATGCAACGACTCAATCCCGATGTGCATGTGGTGACCTATACGGATTTCATCACGGCACAGAATGCTGTCGACATCTTCCGCGAGTACGATTTCATCATCGACTGCACCGATTCCTTCGCATCGAAGTATCTGGTCAACGATGCCTGTGTGCTGCTCGGCAAACCCTTCTGCATAGCGGGCATCGTGCGTTATGCCGGACAGATTATGACCCACGTGCCCGGTACGGCTTGCTACCGTTGCCTCTTCCCCGAACCTCCGCAGGAGAACGAGGTGGAGACCTGTGCTATGGTGGGTGTGTTGGGTAGTGCCGTGGGCACGATGGGTACGTTGCAAGCCACCGAGGCCATCAAGTACCTGACTGGCATTGGCAGTCTGCTCACCGATACGGTGCTGACCTACGATGCTTTGTCTGCTCAGTTCATGCGGATGGACTTTGCTCGCGATGCGCATTGTCGCCTTTGTGGCGATGAACCCTCCATCACGCAGCTCACGGAGTACAGCTTCCAGCCTTGCCGTGTCCGCCAAGGGTGAATAGGTTGTTATAATAATGTAGAGAGATGAAAGAATCCACGCGCAAACAACTCACAGCCCACTTGGCCATGGCATTGGCCTGTGCCTTTTGGGGCTTGATGGCTCCGTTGGGCAAAGAGGCCATGACACACGGCATTGACGGTTTGACGTTGGTGACCTTTCGTGTGGTGGGTGGCGCATTGCTGTTCTGGCTCACATCGCTCTTTGTCAAGACGGAGCATGTGCCTTTGCGCGACAAGCTGATGTTTGCCGGTGCGGGACTCTTGGGACTGGTCTTCAATCAGTGCTGCTATACCATCGGTCTGAGCATCACTTCGCCTGCCAATGCCAGCATCGTGACTACCTCGATGCCCATCTTCGCCATGATACTCTCGGCACTGATTCTCAAGGAACCCTTGTCGGTGAAGAAGGTGTCGGGTGTGCTGATAGGTTGTGCGGGAGCAGTCATCCTGATGCTGACCAGCGCTTCGGCCACGTCGAGCAAGGAGGGCAATATCTGGGGCGACGTGCTATGCCTCACGGCACAGTTCAGCTTTGCCCTCTACCTCTCGCTCTTCAATCCGCTCATCCGGCGTTATAATGTCTTCACCATCAACAAGTGGATGTTCCTTTGGGCCAGCCTCTTCGTCCTGCCATTCTCGTGCCGGCATGTGGTGGAGGAGACCGATTGGGCCAACGTGCCCCTTTCCACTTGGCTCGAGTCCTTCTACGTGGTGTTCTTCGGTACCTATGTGGGCTACATCCTCACGATGATAGGTCAGCGCACGCTGCGCCCCACGGTGGTCAGTGTCTACAACTACGTGCAGCCCATCGTCTCCGTCACCGTCTCGCTGGCCCTCGGCTTGGCCATCCTCTCGTGGAGTCACTTCCTGGCCGTCGTCCTCGTCTTTAGTGGCGTGGGACTGGTCATCAAGAGTAAGGCAAAAGGGCAATAACTTCCATAATCAATGGTATCGTCCCTATAACTTCTGCATTTTGACCTTGCGTCAAAAGCATAACTTCTCTATGACTTCCTTATTATTCCTAAGTAAATAAATCTATCGTCCCTATAACTTCCTTATTACTTCTTTATAACTCCCCTTTAACTTCTTTTAAAAAAGAAATACAATGTTCACAGACGAATTAAAACAATATGATTGGGATGAGACAACCCAACGGATTGCCTCCAAGACCGATATGGATGTGCGTCGTGCGCTCGCCAAGAGCCATTGTGATGTCGAGGACTTCATGGCGCTTCTCTCGCCGGCTGCCGAACCCTATCTCGAAACCATGGCACGCCTCTCGCGCAAATATAGCGAGGAGCGTTTCGGTCGCACCATGTCGATGTTCATCCCGCTCTACATCACCAATTCGTGTGCCAACGGTTGCGTCTACTGTGGTTTCCATCGCAGCAACCCCATGGCACGCACCATCCTCACGCCCTCGCAGATTGAGGACGAGTACAAGGCTATCAAGCAGTTGGCTCCGTTCGAGAACATACTGCTCGTCACGGGCGAGAACCCCGCCAAGGCTGGTGTGCCTTATCTGGCCGAGGCTATTGACATTGCGAAGCGATACTTCTCGAACATCAAGATCGAGGTGATGCCCTTGGCTGCCGAGGAATACAAGGAACTCTGCGGTCACGGTCTCAATGGCGTGATATGCTTCCAGGAGACCTACCACCGCGAGAACTACAAGCTCTATCATCCTTCGGGCAAGAAGTCGGACTTCGAGTGGCGCTGCAACGGGTTCGACCGCATGGGACAGGCCGGTGTACACAGCATCGGTATGGGTGTGCTCATCGGACTGGAGAAGGACTGGCGCACCGACGTCGTCATGATGGCTCGCCATCTGCGCTACTTGCAGAAGCACTACTGGCGTACGAAGTACAGCGTCAACTTCCCCCGTATGCGTCCGGCGCAGAATGAGGGTTTCCATCCCAACTGCTACATGACGGACAAGGAGTTGGCACAGGCCACTTTCGCCATGCGTATCTTCGACCACGATGTCGACATCTCGTATTCTACACGCGAGCCAGCCTACATCCGTGACAACATGTGTACTTTGGGTGTCACTACCATGTCGGCCGAGTCGAAGGTCAACCCCGGTGGCTACCACACCTATCCGCAGGCCTTGGAGCAGTTCACTGTGAGCGATGACCGCACCGCCAAGGAGATCAATGCCCGCCTCAAGGAACTGGGCCGCGAACCCGTGTGGAAAGACTGGGATGCAAGCTTTGATTTAATTCATAATTCATAATGCATAATTCATAATTAGGCTGCGCGATGTATCCCCATCCAACGATGAGTCCTCCACTCGGGAAGTTAGAGGGGGCTCTAATTCACAATTAGGCTAGCGCTTGATTTTATTCATAATGCATAATTCTTAATTCATAATTGACTCCGTCGAGCTCTTCTACCTTCATAATTGACTGGCGCAAAGCTATGCATAATTATCAATTGTCAATTATCAATTACCAATTTGAACATGTTCATTGTCATCACTCTTCCCCATTTCTTCGACGGCGAGGCAGAAGCCATCATCCAGAAGTTTCAGTGCGGATTGCAGCGTTTGCATCTGCGCAAGCCTGAGAGTACGGCCGATGAATGCCGTGCCTTGTTGCGGCAGATACCTGCATGCTATCACAGCCGCATCGTGATACACGACCATTTTGAACTGACCGAGGAGTTCGGACTGCTGGGCGTGCATCTCAACCGTCGCAATCCTATGCCGCCAGTAGGATGGAAGGGTGGTGTCAGCTGCAGTTGCCATAGTTTGGAGGAGTTGAAGGCAAGGAAGGCAGAGACGTGGAGTGTGGTAACCGAGGAAGGTGTGCTGGAGAAGACGTTTGACTACCTCTCCCTTTCGCCCATCTTCGACTCCATCTCGAAGACAGGTTACATGGCCGCCTTCACGCCCGAACAGCTCCGTCAGGCCCATGCCGATGGTATCATCGATGAGCGTGTCATGGCCCTCGGTGGCATCTGTCACGACAATGTGGAAGAGGCACTCAGCTATGGCTTTGGTGGTGTCATGGTGCTGGGTGATGCTTGGAGAGAGACTCCCCTCCCATTTGGGGGAGGGGCGGGGGGAGAGGCTGTTGTCCTCACCATTGCCGGCAGCGACCCTTCGGCTGGAGCCGGCATACAGCAAGACCTGAAGACCATCACGAACTGCGGTGTGTACGGTGCCACCGTCATCACCGCTCTCACCTCGCAGAACACAATGGGTGTGCAGGGCGTGATGCCCGTGCCGGCAGACGTGGTGGAGAGTCAGTTGCGCAGTGTCTTTTCCGACCTTAGCGTGTCAGCCGTCAAGATAGGTATGATACCCAATCTGGACGTGGCGCGTGTCATTGTCAAGGTGTTGGAAGAGGAACGACGAAAGTCAGTCTTGCCCATCGTCTGCGACCCCGTCATGGTCTCTACCAGCGGTCGACAACTCATGGATCCCGACTGTGTCGACTACGTCGTCCGTCATCTATTCCCGCTCTGCACGCTCGCCACGCCCAACATTCCCGAACTGGAGTATCTGCAATCACACACCTCGCAGTTCCGTCTTCCGGATATGCAGGCAGATTCATCTGCAAATGCGCAGTCCGCCCAATTCTCAATTCTCAATTCTCAATTCTCAATTCTGAAGAAGGGTGGTCATGCCGACGGTGACAGTATGGATGACATATTGTTTATCCCTATCGAAGGTGTAGAACGGACTTTCTCTTCGCCCCGCATTGCCACTAAGAACCTTCATGGCACAGGCTGTACCCTCTCTTCGGCCATTGCCAGTCAGATGGCGCTCGGTCACTCACTCGTGCCAGCTGTTGAGGGTGCCAAGCGTTACGTTACGCGAGCTATTGAGGGCGGTCGTGACCTTCATATAGGTCATGGAAATGGTCCGCTTTGGTACGTTTGATGCTAGCAAAACAAAAGGTGCTGCATTTCCTGTCTTGGAGATGCAGCACCTTTTGCATTTGGGTGATAAATGACACTTGTGCAGTTTCTCGAACCGTATCAGTTCTTCCAGCCAGCAGCCTTGATGATTTTCTTGGGGATGTCGGTGTTGTCGATGCGTCCGTGGAACAGTTCGGCACCGACACCAATGGCGAAGCAAGGTACGTAGCCGGCTGAATGGCAAGTGTAGGCAAAGGCTATGTGGGCTTGTTCCTGCATGATAGTGCGTACACATACGCAGAACTCATTGTCCTCTTGATAGAGCGTCTTCTGACTCTTTCCCGTGCCGTTGATGGTGTGGGTGAAGGCCGTTTGCAAGCGCGACTCCTGATCCTTCGACAGATGTAAGGCACCACCCAGTCCAAAGTTTTCTTTCAAGAACTCCTTGGCTTGTTCCCAACCAAAGTTCTCACCCTGACTCTTGCGCAAGGCATCGAGCGACTTGCCCAGTTGCTTGATGGTCATCTTCTGATGCTGCAGGCGGTCGATGTGCGTCTCGTACCTGCCGTGTGTCAGTACAAGACTGCCCGTTTCATGGTCGGCGGTGATGACGATGAGTGTCTCGTCGGGGTGCTGCTCGTAGAACTTATAAGCCACTTTGATGGCATCGTCGAAGTCCAGCATCTCGCCAATCATGGCTCCTGCATCGTTGCTGTGACAGGCATAGTCTATCATGCCGCCTTCCGACATAAGGAAGAAACCGTTGGGGTTGACGTGGTAGAGGCTGTCGATAGCCATACGTACGATGTCAGCCTGCGAGAGTTCACCGGGTTTGCGATCAAGGCGGTAGGGTAGTGAACCATCATCGGGAGCACCCAGGATGAAATCGTAGCCGCTCTCGGCACGTTGCTTGCGTATGATGTCTTTGTCGCCACGGCTCTTGGTGTGGGCATAGAAGGCAGCCGGAGTAGCATGGTCGGTGGTTACGGTCGTGGTGACACCCACAGCCATTCCTTCCTGTTTGGCCATCCAAGCTATGCTGTTGACTGGTTGGGTAAGGGTGGCATCCAATCCCAGAACATCATTCTTCGTCTTTTGACCCGTAGCCAGGGCCGTTCCACTTGCTGCCGAATCGGTGACACCGCTCGAAGCGCTGTGGGTGGTGACAAGAGCGGTGTAGGGGAACGATGCAAAGCAGAGTGGTGATGTGCCGTATTTGCCTTCTACCTGTCCGAGGTATATCTCGGTGGCGTTGACTTGGTTCACACCCATGCCGTCGCCGATGAAATAGAAGATGTATTTGGCCTGTCCCTCGTTGTCGGAACTGGCTTTCGCGATAGATTGGCAACTTACAGACAGCAATATGCTGCAAAGGATAAAGATGGTCTTTTTCATTGTTAGTCGTTTGGGGTAATTAGTCGTTTAGTCGTTTAGTCGTTTGGGTAATTGGTCGTCTGGGTGGATGCGCAACTCCTTTTTAACTTTTCGCTTAGTGCGAAGCGCGATAGTATCCTATTTCTCCACTTCCGTAGCACACTCTTGCTTCTGCGTCGTAGATGCAGCCGAACTGGCCTGGAGCGATGCCTTGTATGGGATCGTCGCTGTGTACAATGTAGCCTTCTTCGGTATGGGTAATGGTTCCGCGCATAAAGTGGTCGACGTGGCGTATCTTGAACTGTATGGGTTCGTCTTTCGGTGCTTCTGCCCAGGGATTCTTTGTGATGAAGTGCAGGTCGGCCAGCAGGAAGTCGTGCCCGTATTGTAGTTGTGTGTCCCAGCCGTTAGCCACGAACACGATGTTCTTCTTGACGTTCTTTTTGACCACAAACCACGGGCCACCGCTCAGTCCCAGACCCTTGCGCTGGCCGATGGTGTGAAACCAGAAACCTTTGTGGCGGCCAACGACCTTGCCCGTCTCAATGTCGATGATACGGCCTTCCTGTTCGCCCATGAACTTGCGTATGAAGTCGTTGTAGTTTATCTTGCCCAGAAAGCATATGCCCTGGCTGTCTTTGCGATAGGCGCTGGGCAGATGGGCATCGAGTGCTATGCGACGGACGTCCTCCTTCAGCATGTGCCCTATGGGGAAGATGGTGTGGCTGAGCTGTTCGTAGTTGAGCTGCGCCAGAAAGTCTGTCTGATCCTTGACTGGGTCTTTGGCTGTTCCCAGCCAGATGAGTCCCTGCTCGTCCTGAATGGTGGTGGCATAGTGACCTGTAGCAATCTTGTCATACTGATGACCGATACGCTGCTCGAAAGCTCCGAACTTGATGAAGCGGTTGCACATCACATCGGGGTTGGGCGTGAGTCCTTGCTTGATGCGGTCGATGGCATAACCCACAACGAGGTCCCAATACTCCTTCTGCAGGTCGGTGACTTCGAGTGTGAGTCCGTACTTGCGTGCTGTGGCCTGGCTCAGCTCGATGTCCTCTTCGGCAGTGCACGACGAGTCTTCTCCCTCCATACCTATCTTGATGTAATGCAGGTCGGGCTTATAGCCTTGCTCGCACAGCTGGTGTACGACAACAGCGCTGTCAACGCCTCCAGAGATAAGTACTGCTATTGAATTCACTTTATCTAATTCACGATTCATAATTCACGATTCATAATATTCTCCTCCTCCCTTGGTGGGATGGATGAGGCTTGAAGTCCGGCATTTTACAGTTCGAAGGCACGGATGCCATCGAAGGTCTGTATGCGCAGTGTGATGGGTGATGTGGCCTCGATGCCCTTAATGCTGTCGACAGGCAGCGATGCGTAGACGTCCTCGCTATAGCTTGTGGGGTCTCCGTTCTGCTTGTGGTGCAGCGAGATGTAGGCGTGGGATGACGTTTGACCGTCGGCTTTGGTACTTGTTATGATGGAGTCGGTGATGAAGCCCCAGTAGTGACGTCCACCTTGTGTCTTGGGCGACAGATGCAGGTTGATGTATCGCTTTGTGCGCCATACACTGACTGTGTTGAGTGGGTCGCGCCAAGCTATGGTCGTAGAGTCGCGTAGGATGTTTACGCCCATCAGTTGATAGAGTCTTGCAAAATGACCGTCGGACGTATAGCCGCACAGGGCGCGATAGATAGCGTCCTTCTGGTATCCGGGCAGGTAGTTGCTGATGGTAAGTGAACGTTCGTCGTCGAAGACAAGCTTCTTCAGGTCGCCTTGTGCATTGGTGTAGATGTCGGCCATCTTGGTGACGATGCTGGGGTATACCTCGTTGTCGTCGGAGCACGACGAAGTGCAAAGCGAAAAGATAAAAACGAGAAGTGGTAGGCAAGTTATCTTTTTCATCTGTCTTTCGGTGGCTTGTTGTTCGTTACTTGTTTATTTCTCGATGGCTTTCAAGTAGTTTCTGACGGGGTTGGCATACATCGTCAGTATCTTCTCGCGCAGGAAAGGAACATCCTTGTTCTCCAGGTCGATGAGGTCGAGACGACTCTGCAGATACTGCTCGAAGGTGTTCTTCTCGTCGGCCGTATAATGCGAGGCAAACTCTTGCGTTCCCGACAAGAGGTCGCATGCCACGTAGTTGCCGGGATAGAGGCTGTAGCCGGCGTGGATGGCTTTGTCCATGCGTCGTGCTATCTCGCCGAAGAGTTCGGTGCGTGGCATATCCTTTAGTTCGTCCAGCCATGTGTCGATGCAGGGCGATGCCTCGTAGTGTACACGTCCTTTTTGTCCGTAGATGCCAATCTTCATGTTTGCCAGATCGTCCTGCTTGCTCTTCTTGAAGGCGGGATTATCTCGTTTCTGCTGGAACTCCTTAGCCTTGAGATAGTCACACGGATCGTATTCGTACGAGATGGTGAGCGGCACGATGTGCAGGCTCTTCAGCCTTTCGATGGGTGTGCCTTCACCTCCCATGGCCAGCATCTTGAGTACGGACTCTTGTGTCAAGTCGTTCGAGTCCTTGGCGCGTCCCTCTCGTTGTGCAATCCAGATGTTCTCCTTCTTGTCGTTGATGGCGTGATGCATATAGTGGCTCATCAACTGACTGCTCTCCAGGAGTTCGCGGGGCGAGAGTCCACGGCGTACAGTGAATGCCTTGTTCATCTTGACCAATGTCTTGATCCAAGGGTAGATGAGCAGGTTGTCGCCAATGGCTATCTCGACCGTCGTGTCGAAACCGTTATTGACCAGCATGAGTGAGAGGATGGCGCTGTCGAGCACGATGTCGCGATGGTTGCTGACAAAGGTGTAGCGTGCATCGCCGGTCTGAATGCTGTCATGGCCGAAGGTGACACCGGTAGAGCATTTCCTGAGTATGCGTTTCACCACGGGCTTGATGTATCGTTTCTGGAATTGCAGTGGTGTCTTGATGCCGACAAACGCCATGCGCAGCAAGCCGTTGCGCATGAATTTCGGTAGCCATGGAATGAATCCTTTCAGTATGACTTGAAACTGACGGTCGGCAAGCAACTGCTCCAGTGCCTGCTTCATCTCGCCTTCTTCGAATGGCCTGATTTTATCAAAATCGTGTTCCATGATTGTTCCTGATCGTTAAGGCATGTTCACAGTTAAAACGAGTCCTCTATGATCTCTGTCATCACATCCTTGATGTCGAGACCTGCAGCGCGAACCTGCTGGGGAATGAACGAGGTAGCTGTCATACCAGGTGTGGTGTTTATCTCGAGCAGGTTGATGTGATTGCCTTCGGTGATGATATAGTCGATGCGGATGATGCCATGGCACCCCAGTATGTCATAGATGGTGCTGGTGAGTTTCTGCACGCGTGCAGTGACCTCGTCGCTGAGGCGGGCTGGGGTGATCTCGCGCACGGCACCGTTGTACTTGGCGTCGTAGTCGAAGAACTCGTTGGTGGTCATCACTACCTCGGTGATGGGCAGTACGCGCTCCACAGTCTTTGTCTTGTAGCAACCGCAGGTAATCTCTGTGCCAGGCATAAAGGCTTCAACCATCACGTCCTCACCCTCCTTCAGTGCGAGGTCGATGGCGGGACGAAGCTGCTCGGCGGTCTTTACCTTGGTGGTGCCGAAACTGCTGCCACCGGCTGCGGGCTTGACGAAGCAAGGCAGACCAATGCGGTCGATGATGTCGGCGTCGCTGACCTCCTTGTCGTGACCCTGCTTTACGACCAGCGAGTCGGCCACGCTCATGCCCATGCCGCGCATGTAGTTGTTGGTGACGAACTTGTTGTAGGTCATGGCCTCGACAAGCAGCGAACTGGTAGAGTAGGGCATGCCGATAAGGTCGAAGTAGCCCTGCAGGATGCCGTTCTCGCCGGGGACGCCATGGATGGTGATGTAGCAGTAGTCGGGACGGATGCGCTGGCCGTCAACCTCGAACGAGAAGTCGTTGCGATCCACCTGGCTGCGTCTCACCTTTGTCTCATCTGGCTGGCTTAGCAGGCCGTTCAGTCCGTTGCTCTCCTCCAAAAGGGCCTCCCACTTGCCAGCGTGAATCTCTACCTTATATATATTATAGCGTTCTGCGTCCATGAAACTCTTGATGCCGGCAGCACTGCGCATGCTGACATCGTGCTCGGAGGTGTCACCTCCGCAAACAATGGCGATAGTTCTCATATCTGGTTTTCTTTTGAGTTTTTTTTGATTTTTCGATTTCTCGATTCTTCGAGCCGTCGAGCATTCGATTCTTTGATTTTCCAAATTTTCGGTGACTCTCTTTTCACTTTTCATTTCGCGCGATAGTGCGATTCCTCCACTTCCCGAGCAAAGCTGTCATGTCTGCCGGTACATCGCACTCGAAGTTCATCTCTTCGCCGGTTCTGGGATGGATGAAGCCGAGAGTTCGTGCATGAAGGGCTTGGCGAGGACAGAGTTCGAGACAGTTGTGAATGAAGGCTTTGTATGAGCTGCTCTGCTCGCCGCGTATGATTTCGCAGCCACCATATCGTTCGTCGGCAAAAAGGATGTGGCCGATGTGGCGCATGTGTGCACGAATCTGGTGTGTGCGTCCCGTCTCGAGTCGGCACTCTATCCAACTGGTATGGCCGAAACGCTCCAATACGCGATAGTGCGTGACGGCAGGCTTTCCTATCTCGGAATCGGGTGGGAAGACCCACATCTGCAGACGGTCCTTGGGATGGCGCCCTATGTTGCCCTCTATTCGTCCCTCGTCCTCCACAAAGTTGCCCCATACCAATGCATTGTACAAGCGCTTGGTGCTCTTGACAAAGAACTGATGACAGAGGTGCGTCTTTGCCTCGGCCGTCTTGGCCACGACGAGCAGTCCGCTGGTGTCCTTGTCGATGCGGTGCACCAGTCCCACGGTGGGGTCGTTGGGGTTGAAGTCGGGATTGTCCTTGAGGTGCCATGCAATGGCATTGACCATTGTGCCACTATAATTGCCGCAGCCGGGATGTACACACATACCGGCCGGCTTGTTCACGACCATCAGGTCGTTGTCTTCGTATACTATTTCGAGGGGGATCTCCTCGGGAATGATTTCTGTTTCGCGTCGTGGGTGCGAGAACATCAGTGTCACCACGTCGTGCGGCTTCACTTTGTAGTTGCTCTTCACCGTGCGTCCGTTCACCTGTATGAATCCAGCCTCGGCTGCCAGCTGGATGCGGTGGCGTGTGGTGCCTCGAAGGTGGTCGGTGAGGAACTTGTCTACTCGCAAGGGATTCTGTCCTTGGTCGGCAATGACGCGTCGATGCTCATACAGCGTGCCGTCGGATGCCGTCTCGAAGTCAGCCTCGTCGGTCTCTTCACCGCCTTCCAACTCTTCAAACTCCTCCAGTTCGTCAAACTCCTCCAACTCTTCCAGTTCCTCTTGCATTATCCGTTCCTTATTGATTTTTTTGTTAAATTGCCTTTGTAGGATTCCCTGACCTTTCCTGCTTGAACATGGCGATGCAGGTCGTGATGCCAGGTCGTCAGAATTCTAAGACTTCGCTCTGGTCGTTGTCCTCTTCAACACCGGTTCCGCCAATAGGCACGTCTCCTTCTTCGGTTTCGTTGAACCAGTTCTCTTCATACGTGTTGCCGTTCTCGTCCACCTCTACCTCGCTGTTGCCCACAACGAGTGTAATGGGTACGCTGAGAGGTACGCGCTCGCCAATGGCAACGTTGCGTCCGCGGCACTTCACGCCAAACACCCAGTCCTTCTGTCCCTCGATGTACTGGCATGGGCCAACCTTGAAGCCCAATGCCATCAGCTTGGCTTCGGCTTCGCGCATAGAGCAGTTGTCGATGATGTTGGGAATGGGCAGTGTGGGCTCGCTCTTGGCGTTGATGGTGATGTATATCTGTCGTCCTGGCTTTACGTGTACGCCGGGGCCTGGAGTCTGGTCGATGATCAACCCCGGTGCCAGGCGCTTGTTGTAGGACGAGTCGATGACGATACCCTCCAGGTCAAGCTCTTTCAGTTCTATCTCAGCGTCGCTGATGAGTTTTCCCTTGACATTAGGAACCTCAACACCTTCGCCGTGCCGGGTGTATGAGTTCATCCACCATACTGTGAGCAAACTGATCAGTCCAACCACCACTACCATGGCCAAAAGATTGAGCCAAATTATAGGACTGAATATCTTACCTAAAAATTCTTTTCCTGTCATAGCTGTTGCTTATACATAATTTTGTGCAAAAATACTACTTTCGGTTGGTTTGAGCAAATTTATGGGTAAAAAAAGAGCAGAACTTGATGTTCTGCTCCTTATTCTTTACATAAAATCCGCGTGTGTACGTGTAAGTGTACGTGCTACGGTTTCGGATTACTTGCCGTGGTTCTCGCTAGATACGGTCAACTTCTTGCGACCCTTAGCTCTGCGAGCTGCCAATACGCGACGGCCATTGGCAGTGGCCATTCTCAGACGGAAACCGTGCTTGTTTGCGCGGCGACGGTTGTGGGGCTGAAATGTTCTTTTCATAATTTTATGTTGTTTTGTTTGATTTGTCCTTGGTTGTCGAAACGCATCCTTCTCGCTTGCTGTGTGGTGTTTGGCAATGCACTTTTGCGTATTGGCACACCTTTCCAGCACGAAAGGTCTTTTGTTTCGGGGTGCAAAATTAGGTACTTTTTTTCAAACACGCAAACTTTACTGCGATTTTCTTTGCAATTAAGCCGTTAAATGTTGTTTTTCTTTCAAAAAATGCAAAATTCTTAATCCTTATTTCTTAATTCTTAAATTTTTATTGTACCTTTGCAGCCGCTAAATGATAACATTACAAATTATTCATCAAATATAACAAGAAATCTTATGATTAACTCACAAGACATCAAGAAAGGTACCTGCATCCGCATGGATGGCAAGCTGTACTTCTGCATTGACTTCCTGCATCGTAAGCCCGGTAAGGGTAACACCATCATGAACGTAACCTTGAAGGACGTTGTCAGTGGCAACGTGCTCGAGCGTCGTTTCAACATTGGTGAGAAGTTGGAGGATGTTCGTGTTGAGCGTCGTCCCTATCAGTTCCTCTACAAGGAGGGCGAGGACCTTATTTTCATGAACAACGAGACTTTCGAGCAGATTCCCATCGCTGCTGACCAGGTTAACGGTGTTGCCTTCATGAAGGAGGGTCAGGAGGTTGAGGTTGTTACCGATGCCAGCACCGAGACTGTACTGTATGCCGACGTACCCGTTAAGGTTGTTCTCGAGATTACTTGGACAGAGCCCGGCTTGAAGGGTGACACCGCTACCAACACCTTGAAGCCTGCTAAGGTTGAGACTGGTGCTGAGAT
>JAGHUS010000056.1 GCA_018064685.1 Bacteroidales bacterium
GAGAATCGTTTTCGATGATTCGCTGCCTAAGTGGAACTATATTATCAAGTGCTCATAGATATGAGGAACTTTAGGAAGTTATTTTTTAATCATTACTAAAATGAAAAAATATGGCCTTTTTTGCATTTTTCTTATTATATATTATGTTTGTGTCGTAATTTTTAGTACTTTTGCATTGTATGCCGATTTGACAATTCAACGGATTTTCCGCTTCTTTTCTTTCGGAAGACGGATGAAAACACCTAAAGTCCCTTGTTTTTCCCTTTCGGTAATCTTTCGGAAAAATGGTGTACGCAGACCTAAGTCTATGAGCTATTGCGACTTACGGCTGGCCTGATGCTCCAAAGGAATGTCTTCGTCTTAAATAACGTTGCTTCAAATCGAGAATTTCAATTATTCTAAACTATTATTAGTAACTAACAAAGGCTTTCTCATCGACGTCTGTTGTCATTGCCTGGCATTTGGCGGGACAGTGATTTCCGGTGCCTGTGTGTAAGTAAACCGATATAGATATGAAAAGTTTAAAAGAATTCATTCGGTCTTATTTTTCTCAGAGATCTTTGCCCCATTGGTGTATTCTGATCTTTGACAGTATTATCGTGCTCTGTGCAGGTATGTTCTGTGCTTATGTTCATTATGGCGGCGACGGACTGGCCAGTCAGTTCTGGAAGATCTTCTACGGTCTGCTCATCTGCCTGGTGCCCTTCTATATCGGTTTCCGCATCTTCCACACCTATAGCGGCATTGTCCGTTATTCGTCGTTCGTCGACCTGCAGCGTGTCACCTATGCCACCCTGCTGGCCTCGGTGCTGTGTGTGGGACTCGGACATACAGCCACTGCGCTGGGCGTGACGCAGGTCAATATGCCTGGCGAGATTTGTGTGGCTATGTCCTTCGTGCTCAGCACGTTCCTCATGTTCGTCTTCCGCATGGCTGTCAAGATTGTCTTCGACGGCATTCGCCGAAGCGACTACACCAAGGGCGCCTTCATCTATGGTGTGAAGGAGGGCGGTGTGGCGCTGGCCAAGAGCATCCAGAACCAGTCGGCACAGGCTTACAGGCTGAAGGGATTCGTGTCGCCCGACAACGACCTCAACGCCAAGTACATGATGGGTGTGAAGGTGCTGAACGACGACGAGAACCTGGTGCAGCACATGAAGGACGAGGACGTGAAGGTGCTCATCGTATCGCCTCTGCAGTCGCGCCACTTCCGCAAGCGCACCGATCTGGTGGAGAAGCTCATCGAGGCTAACATCAAGATAATGATGATGCCCGCTGCCGAGGAGTGGGACGGCAAGACCGACCTGACTCACCAGCAGTTGCACGAGGTGGAGATCGAGGACTTGCTGCCTCGCGACAAGATAGAGGTGGACATGATGGCCATAGGACGCATGCTGAGCGGCAAGCGCATCCTCATAACGGGTGCCGCTGGCAGCATCGGTTCGGAGATGGCTCGCCAGGTGGCTAAGTTCCAGCCCGAGGAGCTCATCCTCGTCGACCAGGCCGAGACGCCTATGCACGATGTGCGTCTCTACATGGCCCGCCACCATTCCGACCTCAAGGTCGAGACCATCGTGAGCAGCATCACCAACCTGCAGCACATGGAGAAGCTCTTCAGCGAGCATCGTCCCGAATACGTCTTCCACGCTGCGGCCTACAAGCATGTGCCCATGATGGAGAACAACCCCGGCATAGCCGTGCAGAACAACATCTACGGCACCCGTGTCATTGCCGATCTGGCTGTGAAGTACGGCACGAAGAAGTTTGTGATGATATCGACCGACAAGGCCGTCAACCCCACCAACGTCATGGGTTGCTCGAAGCGCATCTGCGAGATATACTGCCAGGCTCTGAACAAGAAGCTGTGGGAGGAGACGCAGGAGACGGGCAAGGTCACCACGCAGTTCATCACCACACGTTTCGGTAATGTGCTGGGCTCGAACGGCAGTGTCATCCCCATCTTCAAGGAGCAGATTAGGAAGGGCGGACCGGTCATGGTTACGCACCCCGACATCATCCGTTTCTTCATGCTCATCCCCGAGGCATGCCGTCTGGTGCTGGAGGCTGGCACCATGGGCAAGGGTGGCGAGATCTTCGTCTTCGACATGGGCGAACCTGTCCGCATCGTCGACCTTGCCAAGCGCATGATTCGCCTTTCTGGCGCTGTGGGCGTTGAGATTAAGTTCTCGGGACTGCGCGAAGGCGAGAAGCTGTACGAGGAGGTGCTGAACGATGCCGAGCAGACGAAGCCTACCGTACACCCCAAGATCATGGTGGCTGCCGTGCGCGAGTATCCCTACGAACTGGCTGCCAAGAACGAGAACGAACTGCTGGAGATCTCGCGTTCGTTCGACGACATGGCCATCGTGAAGAAGATGAAGGAGATAGTGCCCGAATACCGCAGTCAGCATAGCAAGTACGAGGTGCTGGACAAGAGCTAGACTCTTCTCCCGGAAATCCTCTTCCACAAATAGCAGATTCCCCAAAAATTAAACAACCACTATTATAACCATGCGAAATTTCAAAGACCTCAGAATCGCAGTGGCTGGTACTGGATACGTAGGTATGAGTATCGCCACACTATTGGCGCAGCACCATCAGGTGATGGCTGTCGACGTCATTCCCGAAAAAGTAGAGAAGATCAACGCCAGGATTTCCCCCATCCAGGACGATTACATTGAGAAGTTCCTTTCCGACAAGAGCATCATAGCCCACGTCGGCAACGAACCTTCCGACCCCACAACCGGCTCTCTCGTTGCCACCCTCGATGGTGCAGCGGCTTACAAGGAGGCCGACTATGTCGTAATTGCCGCCCCCACCAACTACGACCCTGTCAAGAACTTCTTCGACACACACCACATCGAGGACGTCATCGACCTCGTCATCTCGGTCAACCCCGATGCCGTGATGGTCATCAAGAGCACCATCCCCGTAGGCTACTGCCGCTCGCTGTACGTCAAGTACGCGCTGAAGTTCCTCACCGATCCCGCCCTCAAGAATAAGAAGTTCAACCTGCTCTTCTCGCCCGAGTTCCTGCGCGAGAGCAAGGCGCTCTACGACAACCTGCATCCCTCACGCATCATCGTGGGCTTCCCCAAGATGCTCCCTGCCGAGCAGGACAAGAAGTGGGAGGAGGAGAATGCTGCCATCGAGGCCATTGCCAGCCTCGAGGCCGAGCGTTTCGCTCATACCTTTGCCGACCTCCTCATCGAGGGCGCCGAGGGTCCTTCGGCCGAGAATCCCATCATGGAGGAGTATAAGGACACGAAGTATATTCCCCTGCTCTTCATGGGACTGAAGGAGGCAGAGGCCGTGAAGCTCTTCGCCAACACCTACCTCGCCCTTCGCGTCAGCTACTTCAACGAGCTGGACACCTACAGCGAGGTCAAGGGTCTCGATCCCAAAGCCATCATCAGCGGTGTGGGGCTCGATCCCCGCATCGGCACACATTACAACAACCCCTCGTTCGGCTACGGCGGCTACTGCCTGCCCAAGGACACCAAGCAGCTTCTGGCCAACTATCAGGACGTGCCTCAGGACATGATGACGGCCATCGTCGAGAGCAACCGCACTCGCAAGGACTTCATCGCCGACCAGGTCCTCAGACTTGCCGGTTGGTACGCCTACAGCGAGAACAACCACTACGGCTCGTCATCGTTGTCGTCATCGTCATCGTTGCAGCAGCCTCCCGTCATCGGCGTCTACCGCCTCACCATGAAGTCGAACTCCGACAACTTCCGCCAGTCGTCCATCCAGGGCGTGATGAAGCGCATCAAGGCCAAGGGCGCACAGATCGTCATCTACGAACCTACTCTCGAGGACGGCACCAGCTTCTTCGGTTCGCTCGTCGTCAACGACCTTGCTAAGTTCAAGGCGCAGTCGGCTGCCATCATCGCCAACCGTTTCGACGAGTGCCTGAAGGACGTCGAGGAGAAGGTATACACACGCGATATCTTCCGCAGAGACTAAAAATGAGAGTAACATGTCTTACCTGTTATCACATCAGCGCATAATCAAGCTCGCATTGTTCATACAGGAAAAAGGCATTGTAAGTGATAATAATTATAAAAGTCACTTGCTCACACATTAATAATTTTGATTACTACATAGTATCATGGTTATCAATAATATAAATCTAGAGGGCAAGACAGTCCTCGTCACTGGAGCCGCTGGTTTCATCGGTGCCAATCTCGTAAAGCGCCTTTTCAAGGACGTGCAGAACATCCGTGTTGTCGGTCTCGACAGCATCACCGACTATTATGACGTCAACATCAAGCACGAGCGTCTGGCCGAGATCGAAGCTCTTGTGTCTTCATCCTCTGCCACCGTCCCCGAAGCCCCCTCTTCCTCAGCCACCGTTCCCGAAGTTTCAACTTCGGGCAAATCATGGCGTTTCGTCAAAGCCAACCTTGCCGACAAGCCCCTCATCGACAAGCTCTTCGAGGAAGAGCACTTCACTGTTGTCGTCAACCTTGCCGCTCAGGCAGGTGTTCGCTACAGCATCACCAATCCCGGCTCTTACATCGAGTCGAACCTCATCGGCTTCTACAACATCCTCGAGGCATGCCGTCATTCCATCGAGCAGGCAAAAGCAACTGTTTCCGATGGTTCTTCGTCGGGCTATCAAGGGGTCGAGCATCTCGTCTATGCCTCTTCCTCTTCCGTCTACGGCAGCAACAAGAAGGTGCCCTACAGCACCGACGACAAGGTGGACAATCCCGTCTCGCTCTATGCCGCCACCAAGAAGAGCAACGAGCTGATGGCTCACTCATACTCCAAGCTCTACAACATACCCTCTACCGGTCTGCGTTTCTTCACCGTCTACGGTCCAGCCGGTCGTCCCGACATGGCTTACTTCGGCTTTACCAACAAGTTGCGCGAAGGCAAGACCATCCAGATCTTCAACTACGGCAACTGCAAGCGCGACTTCACCTTTGTCGACGACATTGTCGAGGGCGTTGTGCGCATCATGCAGCATGCTCCCGAGAAGCAGACGGGCGAGGACGGCCTCCCCATTCCTCCCTACAAGGTGTACAACATCGGCAACAACTCACCCGAGAACCTTCTCGACTTCGTCACCATCCTTCAGGAGGAGCTCATCCGTGCCAAGGTACTTCCCCAGGACTACGACTTCGAGTCGCACAAGGAGCTCGTCCCCATGCAGCCCGGCGACGTCCCCGTCACCTATGCCGACTGCACGCCCCTCGAGCAGGACTTCGGCTTCAAGCCCGCCACTCCTTTGCGCGATGGCCTTCGTGCCTTTGCCGAGTGGTATGCCAAGTATTATGGCACGGCCGAATAGCCTGTCTGCGTCCCTCGCGCGCGTACATTATATTTATTATATGTCTCAGCACGGCCTTTCCATGGCTTTCATACGTTAGTCTCTATGGTGTCCATCAGTTGTGCTGATGGACTACAAGGCTCCCTCTAATGTTCACAACAATATTCAACAAATAAACATTGCACAAATGAGTAAAAACATTGCACTTATCACCGGTGTTACCGGTCAGGACGGCTCTTACCTGAGCGAGTTCCTTCTTTCGAAGGGTTACGAAGTACACGGCATCATCCGTCGTTCTTCTGTCGACTATCGTGAGCGCATTGCTCACCTCGAAGGCACTCCCAACTTCCACCTTCACTATGCCGACATGGGCGACTCTATGTCGCTCGTCAAGCTTGTAGGTAAGGTTCAGCCTACCGAGATCTATAACCTCGCTGCACAGTCGCATGTTCAGGTCAGCTTCGATGCTCCTGAGTTCACTGCCGACGTTGATGCTGTTGGTGTTCTTCGTGTTTTGGAGGCTGTACGCACCAACCATCTCGAGAAGACTTGCAAGATCTACCAGGCCTCTACCTCCGAGCTCTATGGCAAAGTCGAGGAGGTTCCTCAGAACGAGAAAACTCCTTTCCATCCCTACAGTCCCTATGCTGTAGCCAAGCTCTATGGCTTCTGGATCATCAAGGAGTACCGCGAGGCATACGATATGTTCTGCTGCTCGGGCATCCTCTTCAACCACGAGTCAGAGCGTCGTGGCGAGACTTTCGTCACCCGTAAGATCACCCTTGCTGCCGCTCGTATCGCGCAGGGCAAGCAGCAGTGCCTCTACCTCGGCAACCTCGATTCACTTCGCGACTGGGGTTATGCAAAGGATTATGTAGAGTGCATGTGGCTCATCCTGCAGCACGATAAACCCGAGGACTTCGTCATCGCCACTGGCGTGCAGCACTCCGTTCGTGAGTTCACCGACCTCGCATTCAAGTATGCTGGCATCACCCTCGAGTTCAAGGGCGAAGGCATGAACGAGGTAGGTGTCTGTGTGGCTGTCTCAAATCCCGACAACAACGCCCTCATCGGCAAGGAGCTCGTCAAGGTTTCCGAAGACTTCTACCGTCCCACCGATGTTGTCAACCTCTGGGGCGATCCCGCCAAGGCCAAGAAGGAACTCGGCTGGAATCCTCAGACAACCTCATTCGAGGAGCTCGTTCGCATCATGGTCACCCACGATATGCAGAAGGTTGCAGCCGACCACGTTGCTGCTACCATGCGTACCAACCTTGCCGAATACCTCGAGAAGGGACTTGTAAAGTAAGAAGAACAGATCCACTCCCCAACCCTCTCCCGTCAATAGGGAGAGGGAGTAGTTGCTAATGACTGATAAAGGGAAAGTTTGATATATGGATAAGAATAGTAAAATTTATGTGGCAGGACACCACGGTCTCGTGGGTTCTGCCATCTGGAATAACCTCAAGGCTCGCGGCTACAACAATCTCGTTGGCCGCAGCCACAAGGAGCTCGACCTCACCGACCAGTATGCCGTCAAGAAGTTCTTCGACGAGGAGCGTCCCGATGCCGTTGTCCTGGCCGCTGCCTTCGTGGGTGGCATCATGGCCAACTCACTCTATCGTGCCGACTTCATGATGATGAACATGAAGATTCAGTGCAACGTCATCTCCGAGGCTTATGCCCACGGAGTAGAGAAGCTCCTCTTCCTCGGCTCTACCTGCATCTACCCCAAGAATGCACCTCAGCCCATGAAGGAAGACTGTCTCTTGACCAGCGAACTCGAATACACCAACGAGGAGTACGCCATCGCCAAGATAGCAGGTCTCAAGATGTGCGAGAGCTACAACCTGCAGTACGGCACCAACTACATTGCCGTCATGCCAACCAACCTCTACGGCCCCAACGACAACTTCCACTTGGAGAACAGCCACGTCATGCCCGCCATGATGCGCAAGGTCTATCTCTCCAAGCTCTTGGCAGACAACAACTGGGACGCCATCCGCAAGGACCTCAGCATCCGTCCCGTAGGTGCCAACATCAAGGAGCCATCGTCCTGTCCTTCGGCTCCTGGAGCTGAAGCATCAGTCACCCGCTACGTCATCGATGGCGCCAGCGATGAAGCCACCATCCTCAAGGTTCTCGCCTTCTATGGCATCGAGCCCAACAAGGTCACCCTTTGGGGCACGGGCAAGCCTCTCCGCGAGTTCCTCTGGAGCGAAGACATGGCCGATGCCAGCGTTCACGTCCTTCTCAACGTCAACTTCAGCGATATCATCGGCATCGAGAAGTACTCCAGCGTTCACTATGGCGTGAAGGCCGATGGTGTTGTCGACCGCAACCACTCTACCGGTCGTGGTGGTGCTATCCCGTCTCTTGGCGAGATCCGCAACTGCCACATCAATGTCGGCACCGGCAAGGAACTCACCATCCGCGAGCTATCCGAACTCGTTGTCAAAGCCGTTGGCTTCCAGGGCGAGGTCATCTTCGACAGCAACAAGCCCGATGGCACCATGCGCAAGCTCATCGATGTCAGCAAGCTCCATAGTCTTGGCTGGACTCACAAGGTCGAGATCGAGGATGGCGTTCAGAAGCTCTTCCAATGGTATCAGAAATCACTGGCCGGTTCCTGAGCGAAGTCGAAGGAGGTACAAACAGTCGTTAGCCTAAAGGTTAGTGCATTTCGATGCGCTTTAACAGGCGCAGTCTATAAGTTTTAATCTTACTTCCGGCATTAGCAATGCTAGTGCCGGAAGCTAAAGAAAAGCTTTTCCGTCCCTCGTCACACAGGTAGCGCGCATCATTGTGCAGTTCCAGTGCCTCTACTTTCCGAAATAAGAGGTTCAATCGTTCGAGCGACTCATTATTCTCGCCATAGGCAGCCTTCAGCTGTTTGGCTTCTTCGGTGGTAGGCACTTGCCACTGCCCAAGTTCCAACTCCTGATATCCGTCCGTCATCATCCCTACCATAGCACTATCGCTGGTATGGTTGGCCGAAGGCATTTCGCCCCACTCGTATAGCGAGAGCAGGACGATTTCCTTAGTCGTCGGTTGCTCTCCTATCACAACATGGTCGTTCCATATATAGCAGGTGTCACGAAAGCTGCTCACCTGTTTGTCGTGAGTGCTTTCGGAGAGTTCAATGTGCTCGCACGCATACAATGCACTCAGCAGTGCAATGTGCCAAAGGGTTTTAATACTCATTTCTTGTGACTTTCTATAATTTTTATAATTCTTGGCAGATATTCCGTTGCTTCTTCTCCTACCTCCGACACAATCTCTTCTATTATTACGTCGAACGCCTTGTCTCTGTCGCGCTTTGAGAAGCGGTGCCGTTGTGTCTTGGGCTTGAAGAGTTCCTCAAAGGGGTAACTGATGAACTTAAAATCAGCAACCATCATTTCTTCGTATGTGACACCCAATTGCTTGCCCCATTTCTCAATGGTCTTCCTTTTAGGGGTGTAGATGCCTGTAAGATATTGATTGAGTTGGGTTGTTGACATGCTCATTTTTCGGGCAAAATCCACTCTCGTTCCTCCTCCCTTTAGGAATTCACGCAGAAACTTCCTGAGGTTCTGTACTGAAGCATGCTCTTCTGCTTTTCTTTTGAAATAAATACTGTCTTTGTTCATAATATACAAAATTAATACGAATTAAACAATAAATATTTTTCTTTTTCCTTGTTGATTAGGTGACACATAAATGACAAGGCAAAATCTCATCAGGCATATTCTTTTTTGTTGTTACTTTGTACATGTGTTAATCAACATGTTCAACAATTTAACAACAAAACTTCTATGGAAAACAACGAAGAAAGAAAGCTTCTCGACCTACGCGTTGAAAGCAAGGCGTATGCCATCGCGAGCATCAAGCTCTACCAACATCTCACGGAGTACGCCCTCAAGAAGGAGTTCAACCTCTCCAAGCAGTATCTCATCTCTTCGACTCGCATCGGTGACTTCATCCGTCAGGACAACAACCTCGAAGCCTACTATTCTGCTTCAAGTGCCAAGTACTGGCTCGAGCTTCTCTACAACGGCGGCTACATCGATGACGATCAAGCCAACGCAATGCTTGAGTATTGCGACCCGTTAGTTCGCATCCTTTATGTCATTTCGCACCCCGAGGCCCGCAAGGACAAAGATACCGTCCGCACCCAGCCCGCAGCCACTCAAGTGTCCAGCAGTTTTCTTGCTGGATCTTCTGCTACAGCTTCTGGCACCAATCCATTCGCACAGAAAGGAGGTACCCTATGATACGCTTCTCATGGTCTAAGATGTTATTCCTCCTGTTGTCGTCAACGTTATCGTTCCTGAGTTGCACCTCGTCTCTCGATGATACCCCCGTCATCAACAACAGTGAGCTTCACGAAGTAACCGTTACCCTCATGGGCATCAATTTCACCCTTGAGCCCACCCGAGCTTCCGATGCCACTCCTTCCGAAGCAGGCATCACCCACATAGCTCTCAAGGTTTTCGATTCTGATGGTGCCGAGGCAGCAAGCATTACGCAAACTTCATCTGTTTCCGAAGACGACTTCAACAACCTAAAGGTCCAGCTTCCAGCGGGCACCTATACTTTTGTGGCTGTTGCTCATTCCGCAACCAAGGCAGATGTACCCTGTGCCACGGTCACTTCTCCAACCGAGGCCACTCTTCCCGAGGGCATCGTGCCAACACTTTACACACGTGTCCAAACGGTTACCATAAGCAATTCGAATAATCAGTCCGTTCTCGTCGATATGGGTAAGCGTGTCAACGCAACCCTACATTTCACCTCGACGGACATAGTCCCGGAGGATGTTGCACAAATGAATGTGGAAATCAACCCCAGTGGCACAAGTGTTAGAGAGAGTGCTCCTGCCAAGTTCAATCCATCCACAGGTTCTGTCATTGGCGATCGTATGTATGGCCGAAAGCTGCCATTTTCGGTAGGCAAGCAGTTGGATGCATCATTCAATATCCTCCTTCCGGCCGATTCTTATTTCTATACGGTTTTTGTTAGTGCCTTGGATAAAGATAAAAATACAATTGCCAACTATACTCGCACGTTCGAGAATGTTCCGTTCCAGAAGGCGTTTACCACCAATGCCAACGGGACTTACTTTCGCTACGTCACAACCTCATCGTTGATGTTCGATCTCTCGACAGAAACCTTAGACTTCGACCTCTAACCCTTTATCAGAGAGTTCCAAGCGAAATAAAAACAGCCATCTATGTCCGTGGCATTAATTGCTTAGGGCATAGATGGCTATCTAATTACAAATATTAATAGTTCTAGCTTTCTTTTATCTTATGGCCGAAAACCTTCTCGCTCAGCTCTCCAATCTTCGCCAGCTCTTCTCCGATGCAGCGCCCGACGACCCTAAAGTAATCACCGACTATGCTTGGACCATCGTCAAGATACTTCTTCATCACACCACCGAACTCGATTCCCGTACTTCGCGCCAACATCATACTTCGCGATGCCGAAGATCATCGCCTTAGCGTCTATCATCATTATGATGGCTATCTCCATGGAGCAAGCCATATACTCATATTAATGTATAGAAAATAAGCGAAATACACCAACGGCAACTTCCATATAAGTATTTATCTTGCTTATGCTAGTTTTGGCAAATATAATTGCCATTCGTGATTCTTTTCCTTATTATAAGCTACCTTTGCACTCGAGATAGGGAAGACGTGTATCCCTGTCGGTATGTGTAATAATATAAAAGGTTTGCGTTATGAGAAGTATCACAAAGTTTGAACTGCAGTATGCACATCGGTTTTACAAGTTTCAAGGTGAAGCGCAGTATCTGCATGGACACACGGGCGTCCTGACCATCGAGGTGGAGGATGACGTGACGCCACAGGTCAACATGGTCTTTCCGTGCAACGAGATCAAGAAGATAGCGTGGGATGTGCTGCAGAACTTCGACCATGCACTCGTGTTGCGTGAGGACGACCCCCTACTTCCGGCCATCCTCGGAGTGTATGAGAAGCAAGGCATCAAGGACGGTCACAAGTTGAATAGCATGAAGGGCGAAGCCTTCAAGACTGAGTGGGCAACGGCCTATCCCGATTGACGTTTGGTGGTACCAAAAGAGTCGATGACCGTTGAGGGGATGATCAAGATTGTCTATGACCTACTCAAGGACAAGCTCCCCATCGCTAAGCTTACCTTCAAGAGTGGTGCGAACAAAGCCTCTCAGGAGTTCTGTCCCGAGCATCACTTCGACCGCTGCCCGCTCTGTGGCGTGAAGCTCGATAAGAACGGCAAATGCCCCAAGTGCGGGTATCAAAAGAAGTAGGTGCCTTGCAGATAGTAGTCGCGCAGGCAACATCCCCGATTGTCGGGAAAATGCAAAACCATTTGTCTGGAGTGATTAAATATTATTAATCACCTCGGACAAATGGTTTTTGTATGACTGCGTCCTTGTGGACAAGATATACATGAACAGGACTAACCGCGATATACTTGAGGACTTGGAAGTCCGTACGTACTGCAAACCTCTTGGACGTCCGCCGAAGAACCCTCCTTCCCCTGACGTCAAGGCCA